>CAYFJO010000013.1:28023-45876 GCA_964343305.1 uncultured Pirellulaceae bacterium
GGCGATTTGGGTGCGTTGGACGACGATGGGTTGCTGAGAATCACGGGCCGCAAGAAAGAAATCATTGTGACCGCCGGTGGAAAGAATGTCGCGCCGGTCTTGCTGGAGTCGCTTTTGACCGAAGATCCATTGATGGTACAAGCCTTGGTGATCGGCGATGACCAAAAGTTTCTGACCGCCTTGATTGTGCCGGATCCCGATCATCTGAAATCGGAAATTCAGTCACGTCAGATTTCGGTTTTTTCCCGTGACGCGGCGCTGCGGCATCCTGACGTGATCGCTCTGTACCAGTCACGCATTCAAACACGGCTGGCAAATCTGTCGCATTATGAGCAAATCCGCAAGTTCACGCTGCTGGACCACGGCTTTACGATCGAACGCGGTGAACTGACGCCCAAACTGAGTTTGCGCCGAAAGGTGATTGAATCGAATCACGCCGAGTTAATCGCCGCGATGTATGCAGAATAGTGCGCTGACGTGTAGAGCAATTGAATGGTGGTTTACTTTGCTGTAGGGCGGGCACTCCTGCCCGACACGCGACGGCCAAGAGTGGCCGTCCTACAGAAGAATAAGCCAAAGTGAAGCACTACTAACAATCGAGACAATTGCTCTATGGCTGGCCGTAATCTAACATTGACTGCTTCGCGATCGCCCCATTCAACCACGATGAACAACCAGGAGCCGCACGCCATGAAAAACTGCACGCACTATCTTGCCATCACGCTCGTGCTTTCCATTTCGCAACCATTCTTCGCGGCAGAAAAGACACAGCCGGTGCGCACGGGTCGCGGCTTGATGACCTTCGACACCGTACCGGGCTGGGGGCTCCGGCCTGATGGAAGTTCGGCACTGGGGCCAACCCACGGAGCAGTCGTGATCGATAAGGCGGGCAACATCTTTACGAGCGCCAACAAAGGAGTTGTCGTTTTCTCGCCGGATGGAAAAGTGATTCAATCGTACTTGGGAGATGAGTATTCAAACATCCATGACATGGAGATCCGCGAAGAAGCAGACGGTGAATTTATTTATGCAGCCCGTAACAAGGCGGCCGAAGGCATGAAGTTCAACGCGCACAGCGGTGAGATCGTCTTGAAGCTGCCATTTCCGGAGGAGTCCGGATTGAAGCTGGCGAAGTTCAGTCCAACGGCGATCACCGTCGCGCCCAATGGCGACATCATCTTGTCCGACGGCTATGCGAGCAACCACATTTTCAAATTCGACAAGACGGGAAAATACTTGATGCACTTTGGTTCAAAAGGCAACGACCTCAAGCAATTCAACACAGCCCACGGCATGACGTTGGACACTCGTTATGACCCTCCACGTCTATTGGTGTGCGACCGCAATCACCAACCCAAAGGGCGTCTGTTGCATTACAGTCTTGACGGGGAATTCATTGCGGAGGTGGTAACCGGCCTTGGAATGCCGACATCTGCCAGTGTTCAAGGAGATTACGTTTCTGTACCCGATTTGCATGGGCGACTGGTCATTCTGGACAAGAGCAACACGATTATCGCCGTTCTTGGCCACAATTCGGATCCCAGCAAACGAATGAAATTCCAAATCCCGCAAGACGAGTGGATTGAAGGCGTCTTCAGCGGCACGCACGGATCCTATTGGGACAAGGACGGCAACCTGTATGTGCAGGATTGGAACGTCGCGGGTCGCATCATGAAGTTGGTGCGAGTCAAATAAGCCTTCGAATGTACGCTCAGGATTGATCAAGCATACCCTGAAGCTCTTCGCGGGCCGGTGAATCGGGGCGAAGCTCAATGGCCTTGCGATACGCCTCTATGGCTTGCACCCGATTGCGCAGGTAGCGATATGTCGTCCCCATTTCATAGAAAGCGCGAGAGAATTTGGGATCGGTGGCGACGGCCTTTTGGTAAAACTTGATGGCGACTTCGTAGCCGTCGACCAAACCGAATTGCCGGGCTTGCAAGTAATGCGAAATGGCGTCCGTGTCGATTCCGCGTTTGATCAACAAGTTGACCAGCCGCTGATAAAGCCCTTGTCGGCTTTGGTCATAATGAAAAACAATGTCCAGTTGCTCAAGTCCGTCGTCGATCTTGCCAAGGTCGATCAGCAAGTTGCCCAAATGCTCGTGGGCCGTGGACAAACGCCGATTGGGGTGCGTGGCTCGGTACCGCTCATTGTGCAGTCGAATCGCTTCGTTGTAGTGGTGGATTGCCTTCTTGCTTTGCTTTTTGCGAAAGTTCAATGCGTTGGCGAGATTGTAATGCGCCTCGTAGAAACTCGCGTCGATCTCAATGGCGGCTCGATAGTGAGTGATCGCTTTGTCGAGATCTTCGCCCGACTGGTTCTGAGTTGTGTTGGGATAATAGGCATTGCCTAACGACGTGTGGGCTCGCTGGTTCTCCGGCCGTTTCTTAACAACGTCGCCCCACAAGGCAATGGCGCTGTGATAATCGCGATTGCGGTCGATGGTTAGCCAAGTCAAAACTGTGGTGGCGGCACAGAAGAATACGATCGAGACAATGCGAACGCCGCCAACGGGCATTGACAGGCGAGCTTGGGCCTGTCGCAGCACTTCAAAGACGGCGAGTACCGCCAGGACGCAAACCGGTGCCAACGAGACGTACATCCGGTGCTCGGCGATCGTTTGTGTGATAATCGGCACCACGCTGGACGTGGGACCAAGGCCGATGAAAAACACGATGCCCAAAAACGCAAGTTGCGGCACTCGAAAGCAAGCCACAATCGTGGCAACGATGATGGCTGCCAGCAACACCGCACGCAGCCAAACTTCGCCCAACTGGTACGTAACAAATCCGTAATCGAAAACCAGTTCATCCGGCCAAAGCGACAGGCGCAGATATTGGATGATGGCGTAGATTTGTGTGGTTGCGTAAAGAAGGACATCGATCGAATCCTTCTCGGACGTCACCGTGCCGCTTCGAAAACCACCGGTGACAATCAAGCTGGCCAGCAACGCCCATGTGGCTAGTAAACCCAAATAGAATCCCCACCGCCGCTGGACGGTTTCGCGAATCGATCGTGTGCAGCAGCAGTAGTCGTAGGCAGCAACGATCAAAGGCAGAATGAGGGCCGTCTCTTTGGTCAGCGTTGCCAGGAAGCACACGATGATCGCCGCGATTCTCCAAATCATGGCCGGGCGAATCAAAACGTCGCTGGATTCATTCGTATCTTTTGCCGAGTCCCGGTCGAGGTGCAACGCCCGCACGGCACAGTAGAACGACAACAAAATGAGCAGCCCAGACAGTGATTCAGCACGTTGGACGACGTATGTGACACTCTCCGTTTGCAGCGGATGGACCATCCAAATCGCCGCACTGGCGACACCCAGCGCGGTGGCCGATTGACGATACGCGGAGTTGATGGACGGTTGCCAAAGCACGTTGCGAACGATAGCAAACAACGTCACGGCCGCCGCAAAGTGAATCAACAGGTTCACCACGTGGTAGCCGCGTGTTCGCGTGCCATCGATGGCATAGTTGACCGCAAACGACAAGTTGAGAAGTGGTCGCCCTGCTACGGTCGAGCCTTTCGGCGGCGCAAGCGGAGTCGTAATGGGCCACAAAGTCTGGATGGATGGATTGAACGGGATGGATCCATAGTCGTCCAAAACATAGACGCCGTCCAAACTGTTTGAGTACGCCACGACGGCCAGCGTAGCCATCAGGAGAACAATCCAAGCGGTGGCACGAAATCCACGCAGATTGTCGGGAGATTCATTGGTTGATTGTTCGCTGTTCATCGTGGACTCATCATGGCAAAACAGCACTCGATCGACAACGGTGTCTCATGAATTCGCCTGGTGCGAATGCCCCAGCGCACGCCGTAACTCGGCCAAGAATTTGGCAACACTCCGCGGCGATCGCAATCGTACAAACTCAACATGGGAATAGTCTGAGGAAGCCATCAAATCGCGATACGCTTTCCTATTCTTGCGGTGAGTTGTGATCGCCCACCAGATGACCGAATCCGGAGACAGAAACGATTTGCCGAACGATTCGCAATTTCCGGTGCCTGGCCAGATTTCATCTCGAGCGATTATGCGGCGGACTGTGCGGCATGTCACACGGCAGACGGTCCGCGCAAAGGGCAAGTCGAGCCAGACCACCAATTGAACTCGTCGCCACTTGTCGGGCAGCGTTTTGGAGTAGTTGCCATCCAGTACCCAGCGATCTTGAGACGTCATCTTTGCAACTCCTTCAATCAATTCGTGATCGGACGCCTGTTGCCAGTTTGGTTTCCAGTAGATCGCGTCGATTTCATAGAACGGCAGGTTTAGTAATTCGGCGAGTTGTCGGCCGAACGTCGATTTGCCACTGCCGGATGTGCCAACCACATTGATGCGTTCGCACTGAATAACTTGTTCAATATCCACGGCTATTCGATGATCTACGCCTCGTCGCGTACAATGGGAATGCGGGCATCGACGCCGGCCGCGGCCAGTCCCGCGATCAAGAACGCCGCCGCTCCCGCGATAAACGCTCCGTTCCAGCCATACATGCTGATCACGCGTTCCAGCACGATCGGCGAACTGGCCGCGCCGAAGTTGCCCCACATGTTGGCCCAGCCGTGAATCGATCCGACGTGCTTGCCACCGACGTCTTGTTTGTACGCCCAGGATGATGGATTCGTAAAATCGTTGCACAGCGCGATACAGGAAAACGCGATCACCGCGAACATGGCACTCGGCGCAAATAAAACAGCGATGTATGCGGACATCGCAAGAACGCGTCCGCCGACGATGGGAGCGGTTCGCCATCGCAAACCAAAGCGGCTTGTCACGCGATCGGCCGTCCAGCCGCCGGCCAGAATTCCGATCCAGCCGACGCTCAACGGAATCGCCGCCATCCAGCCGCGCTGAACAAACGGCACACTGTGGACTTCTAGCAAATAGCGCGGCAACCAGGTCATCAGAAAAATCCACCCCACGTTGCCACCGAATTGATTCACGCACATCAGCCACAAATTGCGGCTGCGGACCATCGCACCAAAGGGGACCGCTTCGGACGTATTGTTCGCGGCTTTTGGTTGATTTTGATCGATGAGTTCAATCTCGGCGGAGCGAATCCAAGGATGATCAGCGGGGCGATTGCGAAAACAAATCCAAAACAGCCCGGCAACGATCACTCCGAACGAGCCATACACAAACATCACGCGACGCCAACCGTGGACGTAGACTTTGCGAATGCACTTTGGAAAAGTCGCTTCCAAAACAAGTCGGTTCAATCGCTCGTTTTGACTTGGCGTCAATTTCGATAATCCCCGCATCGATTTGGCCTCGTCTTCCAGCGGAAGAACGTCCCATTCGATCGACTCGCGCAATTCGGTGATTTCAATGAACGAATTCAAATGGGCGAGCATCTGTTTGACAGAATCTTGATTCGCCTCGGCCTCTTCGTCAGTCGATAGGCCCTCGAGCCACTTTGGTTTCACGCCCGGAACGACTTGTTTGGCGACCTTGATTCTGGCTTGTTCGACTTCGATTTCTTTGGCGTGAACGTTTGCGTCCGGCTCGGCGAGTTGAAGGCTCAACGAATCGATGTCCAGCAGGTCGTCGGGCGTGAGCAGAGACGATCGATCGAGTGGGACAAATGCAACCACGAGGTACACCGTCAGAACCGGAGCGACAAATCCGCCCAACCGTCCGCCAAAAGCGACGAAACTGTTTGCTTTACCACGTTCGCTGAGCGGCACCCAGTTTCTTATCAATGCCGCGCTGGTTGGATAAGCTCCCGCCTGTCCCAAACCCAACGCAATCCGCAACAGGACCAGCATCAAGAAACCGGTCGCCAGTCCGACCATCGCCGTGAAGCTGGACCAGGCAATGACATAGATCGTCAACATCCAACGTGCGCCAAATCGATCGCTCAGCCATCCCGACGGGACCTGTCCCAAAGCATAGGCCCAAAAAAACGCGGACAAACACAAGCTGAACTCGAACTCGCTCAGCCCCAAGTCTTCCTTGATGTACTGCTGGGTGTAGGAAATGCAGAACCGATCCAGGTACAATAGCAACGCCGCCAGGAACGTCACGAACACGACGAGCAATCGAATCCGTGATGATGATGGTTGCGACGCAGGCATGAGAAAAGTTTCGAATTCGGCAAGAACAAAGGGAGCACAGTATGGCCACATCTTCTCAATTATCAACTTGCTTCACAATCGTGTTGCTTGCGTTGGCAAGCGGTGTTGGAGCTGAGGACGCCTTGGTAAAACCCGGCGCGAAAGTTGTGAAACTTGCAGGTGGTTTTAAGTTCACCGAAGGACCAGCCTGCGACGCGGCGGGCAATGTTTACTTTTCAGACATCCCCAACAGCCGCATTCACCGCTGGTCGCTGGACGGAAATCTAACGACGTTTCGCGAAAACTCGGGTCGGGCGAACGGATTGTATTTCGACAAAGATGGCAACTTGCTGGCCTGTGAAGGAGGCAATCGTCAGTTGACGCGAATTTCGATGAAAGGCAAAGTCGAAGTCCTGGCAGACTCCTTCGACGGCAAAAAGCTGAACAGTCCCAATGATTTATGGATCGACCCAAGAGGCGGCGTCTATTTCACCGATCCACGCTACGGCTCGCAAGAAGGTTTGGAGCAAGGTGGTTTTCACGTTTACTATCTACCGCCCGATGGTGGAAAACTCGTTCGCGCGATTGATGATTTGAAGAAACCAAACGGAGTCATCGGCACAGCGGATGGAAAGCTGCTCTACGTCGCCGATCCAGGCGATAGCAAGACATATGTTTACAAGATCAGAGCCGACGGCGCACTCAGCGATCGAAAACAAATCGCCCCCGAAGGTTCGGACGGCATGACATTGGACGAGCAAGGAAACTTGTATCTGACGCGCGGCGGTGTGCAAGTCTATTCACCGGCCGGGAAACTGATTCAATCCATCGAAACCCCTGAACGACCTGCCAACTTGACGTTTGGCGGCAAAGATCGGAAGACGTTGTTTATTACAGCTCGAACGGGATTCTATTCGCTGGAAATGGACGTTTGCGGGCAGTAGAATTGGTCCACTCCAGAAGATGGAATTATGACGGTCTTGATGGTTCAAATGTTTGAATTCTACGGCGGCAGATATTTTCGTGATAAGACGTAACAAACTAAACCCAATTGAACAGCTTTTGGAGCTTCTAAAGGTTGCCCCTTGGTGGTTAGGCCCAATTCTCGCACTCATTGTATTCGTTGCTGTACAGTGGTTAATCCCTGCGATTCTTGATGTTGGTGAGGAAAAACCAGACCTCCAATCAATGTCGCACTTTAGTGTTTTGATTCGGCGTGCAATCGCCGCTACCTTTCGTCGATACGCAACGTTGATCGCTGGACTAGTTGTTTTTCTGTGGATCACTGTCGAAGTCGCAAAACGATTAGGACTTGTCGAATCAAATTCTCGTTCTGTGGCTAAACGAGAAGGGCCCGCCGCTAGTTCGTTTGATGTTCCAATTTGTCCAAGCTGCGGTTCAGAAATGGTGGAACGCACGAACCGTTCAACTGGCGAGCGTTTTTGGGGATGTTCGCAGTATTCCATAAACAAGTGTCGTGGAACTAGAAGAGTGCAAGACTAAGTAAGGTGTTTATATGCCAAGTGCAAAAAAGTATTGGCTCATGAAAAGCGAGCCGAACTGTTACTCGATCCACGACTTGGCCAAAGACAAAGACCAGACAACGTATTGGGACGGCGTGCGAAATTACCAGGCCCGCAACATGATGCGCGACGAAATGAAGATCGGCGACATGGTGCTCTTTTATCATTCGAATGCCGATCCGACAGGTGTGGCGGGCACGGCGGCAATTGTTCGCGAGTCGTATCCCGATTTCACGTCCTGGGACAAAAAGGACAAACACTACGATCCCAAGTCGACGCAAGAAGAGCCGCGTTGGTTTATGGTCGACATCAGATTGGACACGATCTTTGATGAGGTCATCCCACTCCCGGATTTGCGCGAAGTGAAGGCGCTCAAAGACATGGAACTGCTACGAAAGGGCTCGCGGCTTTCGGTCCAGCCAGTGCGGAAAAAGGAATTCGACGCGATTGTGAAAATGGCCAAGTCATAAACTGACGGCCGGATTACCAATCCGTCCATCAGAGTTTGTAAGTCAATGAATAAGGAAGTCGATCACTATTTCCTGATTTCGTGCTTTCCTTATTCCACCAATTCCGAACAGCCAGCCGAGCGCAGAGACTGGCAATTCGAATTCGTCTGGGGTAACATTTTGAGATAGATTCCCCGCCCCTATTTTTCCAACCCACAGGAACACATCATGCCCCTTCGTGCCCTCACTTTCCTTGCATTGGTCCTTTTCGTCGTTTTCAACGTCCAAGCTGAAGAGTGGACACGATTCCGCGGTCCGAACGGAACGGGCGTAGCCGAAGATGACGGCAAATCGATTCCGACGAAGTTCTCCGACAAAGATTTCAACTGGAAAACGAAACTGCCCGGCATCGGACATTCTAGCCCTGTGGTTTGGGGCGGCAAAGTGTTCTTGCTCAGTGCCGATCCAGAAAATGCAACACGTTACGTCGTCTGTGTCAATGCAGTCGACGGCTCAACCGCCTGGATCCGCGACTTCGCCTCCGAACCGCATCACTTGCACACGCGCAGCAGTTTCGCGTCGTGTACGCCCGCCGTTGACGAGGAGCGCGTTTACATCGCCTGGTCGACTCCCACGAAAACAACCTTCAAGGCGTTCGACCACGACGGCAAGGAAGTCTGGAGTTTGAACCTCGGCCGTTGGCAAAGCCAACACGGCTTCGGCACGTCACCCATCGTGTACAAGGACCTGGTCATTCTGCACAACTCGCAACAAGCCAATCAATTGGAAGAAGGTGAAAAGCCCGGCGACAGCCGCATGATGGCGTTCAAAAAGAAGACGGGCGAAGAAGTTTGGACCACTTCGTTGACAAGCATGAACGTCTGCTATTCCGTGCCATTCATCTACACACCCAAGGGCGGCAAAGACGAGTTGATCTGCACCTGCACGGGCAACGGCATGTTCAGCCTCGATCCGCGAACGGGCAAACAAAACTGGGCGCTCAACGACGGCCTGTTCCAAATGCGAACCGTCGCGTCACCGATTTTGGCCGGCGGACTGATCTTCGGCAGCACCGGTTCCGGTGCGTTTTCAGGCAACTACATCGTCGCCGTCAAACCGGGCAAGAAACCTGAACTCGCCTACCAAATCAAAAACAGTGGCAAGTTCAAAGCACCGTACGTGCCGTGCTACGTCGCCAAGGATGACAAGGTCTATTTCATCTACGACAAGGGCTTCGCCAGTTGTGTTGACGCGGCGTCTGGCAAGATCTTGTGGTTTGAACGTGTCGAAGGCGAGCCCGTCTTCTCGGGTTCGACCGTCCGCGTTGGTGACCGCATTTTCATTGTCGACGACAACGGCGTGGTATTTGTCATCGCAGCCGATGATTCGCAATTAGAGGTTCTCGCGCAAAACCCACTCGGCGAACCCAGCCGATCGACGCCAGCCGTCGCTGGCGGGCGAATCTATTTTCGCACCTACTCGCATCTGATTTCGATTGGCGGTTAGGAATCGCTGAGACGCCAACTTCCGAAGTCTTCTTCGACTTCGGAAGTTTGAACTGAATTGAGACTTCCGAAGTTTAGGAAAACTTTGGAAGTCAGGGCTTTAGCTTCGTTTTACCTTGTTTCGTTGGCGAACATCTGCGAGACTTTTTAGGTGAGAGTTTATTCCCAATCCCACCTTCCAATCGCAGCCGAACATGACTCACGCTTCCCGAACACTCATCGCGATCGCGGCCCTTTGGTTCTGTGTTTCACTCGGCGAGGTACTCGCAGCCAGACCTCGTCTTGAAAAGCAATTTCGGCGGCCAATCGCGCTGGAAATATCGAAAGATGGCAAGCAATTGTATGTGGCAAACCAGCGATCGGGATCGTTATCGACGATCGATGTGAGCAAACGCCGAGTCGTTATGGAAGCGGAAATCGGGAAACGTCTTTCCGATCTGACGAAAACGAGTTCCTTTCTATTGGCGACGGACGAGGCCGCTCACGAGTTGTTGCTCGTCGACCCGACGTCGGCCAAAGTCATTCAGCAATTGAAGGTCAACCAGTACCCGGTCAATGTCGTCGCGACCGCCGACGGACGGCATGCGTATGTCGCGTCACTTTGGTCGCGTCGATTGACATTTGTTGAATTGCCGGAAGACGCTGACGGCAAGGCACGTGTGGTTGGCGAATTGGATATGCCGTTCGCTCCCCGTGTACAGTTGCTAGTGAAAGACGATTCGCGCTTGGTCGTGGCCGATTCGTATCGCGGTCGGCTAGCGGTCATCGATTGTGAAACGAAAGAGCTGCTGCATGTTCGCGAGTTTCCCGGCCACAATATTCGCGGGCTGGGCGTCAGCAAAGACGAGCGGATGTTGTTGGTCTCGCATCAGATGCTGAACGAACTGGCTCACACGGTCCGCAACGATGTTCATTGGGGACTTTTGATGTCCAACGATTTGCGATGGCTCAATCTGCAGTCGGTCGTGGACGGTGCGCAGGATTTGTACAAGGGTGCCCACATGCATCCCATTGGCGAAGCGGGTCGCGGTGGCGGTGATCCGGGTGGATTGTCTGTCGCTCCGGACGGCATGGTCGTGGTCACGATCGCGGGCACGGGCGAAGTTTCTTTCGGCAAAGAAAACGACTTCAGTTTGTTTCGCTTGGGACTCGATTCCTACAAGCCAGCCAAACGCGTCGGCCGCGAGTCCGGTTCCGAAGCGGCACCTGATGATCCGGCGGAGAAGAAAAAGGGCGACGATGAAGATGATGACGTTAACGATTACGGTTTGGTACGCCGAGCGGGGATGCATCGACGCCCGACGGCTGTTACCACAAGCAGCGACAGTCGCTACGCGTTCGTTGCGAATACGTTCCACGATTCGATTTCAATCATCGATTTCCGGCAGCACGAAGTCGGCGGAGAAATCTCGCTGGGTCCTGTGCCAGAGTTGACGATGGTCGATCGCGGCGAGATGCTGTTTTTCGATTCGCGACTGTCGCACGACGGCTGGATGAGTTGCAACAGTTGCCACACGGACGGTCACACCAACACGTTGCTGAACGACAATTTCAGTGACAAGTCGTTCGGTGCGCCCAAGCGAGTTTTGTCGTTGTTGGACCGGGCGGGCACGACGCCGTTTGCCTGGAGAGCCACATCCAATAGCTTCGAAGAACAAATCCGCATCTCGATCACTAAGACGATGCAGGGCGACCAACCACCAACCGACCGTCAAGTCGCCGCGATGGCAGCCTTTTTGGAAGCACTTCCCCCGCCACCGCCGATCGATCTGGCTCGAGGCCATCGCGACAATGAGGCCGTTCAGCGAGGTCGGGCGGTTTTCAAATCGCAAGACTGCATCGAATGCCATGCACCACCGAAATATACCACGCCCGATATCTACGACGTTGGACTGAAAGACAGTCAAGGCAACGACAAGTTCAACCCGCCGGCGTTGATCGGAGTTGGCCAGCGCGGCCCTTATTTTCACGACGGTCGCGCGGACTCATTGGAAGATGTGTTTCGCCAGTTCGGGCACAAAGTTTCAAAAGATCTATCCAACCAACAGCTTCATGATCTCGTCGCGTTCTTGCGTAGTCTATAATAGGCAAAAATTCCTCTGCCTTGAGACGCGACATGATACGATCTCTGTTTCTGTTTTCAATTCTCTTTGCGCCGTTACAGCCAGCGATCACTCTCGCCGAGGCCGATGACGGTGGCCAGTTGTACGATCGATTGAAACGGGCATCGGTTGAAATCCTCGTCGAACGGCGATTGGCGGGAACGGGGTGTGTCATTCAAGACGATGGATTGATCCTCACCGCGGCGCACCTCTTTCGGCAATCCCGTAACGAAATCGAAGTGCTGATGGCAGATCGAGTTCGCTTGCCGGCCACATTGATTGCCGTGGACGAAGGCCATGATTTGGCGTTGTTGGAATTGCCGAAACGGGAAACACCGATTCCACATATTCCCTTAGCCGAGCAAATGGCCGCTCCGGGCAAACACGCATTCTTGTTTGGCACACCGTTGTTTCGACACGCGGTTATGATTCGGGGTGTGGTTGCTCGCAAGGGAACGACGTGTGAATTTGTGGACGGACATTATGTTGAGGTCATGCACGTCGGTGCGATCGCCCCCAAAGGAACTTCCGGCGGGCCGTGGGTCAATGGACGCGGCGAAGTCATCGGGGTGCAGTCCTCCGGCATGGCGCTCGGTGACGCGCAACAAGGAATTGCGTTCGTCGCACCACTGCCAGCGGTTCGAAAACTGGTCGAGTCGAAGAAGTCCGCCAAGACACCGACGCTCGGCATCGCAGTGGAAGAGTTGTGGGAACAGCCGCCGCAGTACCTAAAGAAGATCGACCGTCAAGTTACCGGAGTGGTGGCGAAGATCGTAAAGAAAGATGGCCAAGCGGCGAAGACCGGCATCGTGAAGAACGAAATCATCTCGGCGGTCGACGGTCGCCCAGTGCAGTTTCGGGACGATTTTGTGCAAGCCGTTCGACGTCGATCCGTCGGCAATTCTGTCAAGCTGACCGTGCTCGATGCAGAGGGAAAAAAACGTCGCGAGGTCTCCATTCCGCTTGTTGCTCTGGAGCGATCAGGGCAATAATGGCCGGGATGAACAACAGGCAGCAGAGATTTCCATGGTGATGCCGCTGGATTCATTCCAGCGGTTTTCACTTTTTGCATAGCCCGGACTATTCACTAACCCGACGCGCAAGCGAGGGGTCATGGAAGTCGCCTCTCGCTTGCGCGTCGGGTTAGTGTGGCTTCGAATTTGCGCGGTGTTTTAGGCAAGATAGCCGCAACTCCTTTTCACAGAGAACATTACGTCGTTTGGACCACGATTCATGAATAATCCGGGCTAGCCCAAGGAGTTCCAGAGCCGCGATGCCACCGGGTTCATCCCGGTGGTTTTCACCTACCGCCTGAATTCGCGGCAAAAAAGGTCAAGTACCTCCGCGATGAACGCGGGGGCATGTTGAGGTCCTTGGATCAATGCGAACTCAGGTGAAAGGTAAGGCGAGTGGCAGATGAGTTCTTACCTGCGGTAGTGGAACTCGCCAGAGTTCCTTCCCTCTGAAACGGAATTCTGGCGAATTCCACTACGGTAAATTTTGACGCTTGTGCCAAAGATCCTTATTCTCGCGGCCCGGTGAGCCGCCGAGTTAGGATTTACCTGTGGCACTTCGCAGAATCTGCTCATCCGAAGGCGAACTTCGAGCTATTTTTGAACGTTGCAACGGTGCGCATCTTGGGGTGAAAGCGCACTCAATGATTGCCTAAAATCAAACGACCAATCACATGTCCACAATCAAGCCAGATATTCTGCTGGTGGACGACGACCCGTTAACTCGACGGACGTTGACGGCGTGGCTGGAATCGGGGGGCTACGAAGTTCGCTGCGCGGACGACGGCCAAGCCGCGATTGCCGCGATAGAAGCGAAACCACCGCACATTCTTATTACCGATTGCGAGATGCCTCAAGTGTCGGGGCTCGAACTTTGCCGTTGGCTCCGCCAGCGGACGCTGCCACATTACGTTTACACCTTCACGTATAGCTCCCACGACAATCCCGGCTATTTCATGGCTGGTTTTGAAGCGGGCGCGGACGATGTGTTGCGAAAGCCGCTTCATCAGCCGGAGTTGTTGGCACGCGTAAGAGCCGCCACGCGGGTGATCGAGCTTGAGAGTCAACTGCACCATCTGGCCAAATGCGATCCCTTGACGGGATTGCCAACGCAACGGACGTTATACGAGCATTTGACGCGCGAATGGTCCAGATCAACCCGATATCACTTGCCGTTGACCTGCATCATGGTCGACATCGATTATTTCAAGCGAATCAATGACACGATGGGACATCCCGTGGGCGACGAAGTGATCCGGCGGATGGGCACGACGTTGAGCGACAGTTGCCGCGCCAGCGACATTGTCAGTCGTTATGGCGGCGAAGAGTTTTGTATGATTCTGCCGGAGACCGACGAGCAAAGTGCCGTTGCCTGGGCCGAACGTGTGCGTGAGACGATTGCCGACACAGTCTGGCCGCTGGACGGAAAGAAGATTGCTATCACAGCGAGTTTCGGAGTCGCCCAACGATTGACGGACACGCAATCTCCCGAGGAGTTAGTGGACCTGGCCGACCAGGCGCTGTTGGTGGCGAAACGGTCGGGGCGCGATCGGGTGGTTGGATTTCAATCGCTGAATTCGTCGGCGGAGATCAACTCGGCCGCCACGGGTTTGGGCGCGATCTTTGGCGATGTGCGTGCCGGGCAAGTGATGACCACCATCGTCGCGGGGCTGAACGAAAACGATTTGGTCGGCCGGGCCGCCCAGTACTTTTTGCGATTCCGCATCAATTCCGCGCCGGTGGTCGACGAGGGCGGCAAGCTGGTGGGCATCCTGGCCGAAAAAGACGTGATGTCCATCATGCTGGGTCCTAACTGGTGGGACACCAAGATCAAGGACGTGATGAAAAGCAACGTGGTTTGTTACGAGGAAGACACACCCGTACTGGCGATTTACGAGTTTCTTTGCCGCGTTTCCATTCGGGGCGTGATCATTGTTCGCGACGGCTGTCCGACCGGGATCATCAGTCGCGGCAGTCTGCTGAGATGGTGTAGCAATTCGCGGTCCGTCGGCACTCTGGGAGCATCCGCGGATCCGACGCGCGATGCATCGATGCCCAAGCTGTCGTACGACACGCCGCGCCATTGCCTTGCCCAAGCGGCACAGGTGCTGGCCGAGGAAGCAACCGAAATGCAGCAAAGGTTGTTGTGTGACGAAGTGGATATCGTACCGATCGTTGTCGGCGGTGCATCCCGGATGCAGGAACTGGTCAACGATCTGCTGGCGTATTCGCGCTACGTAAACGATGACGAAGATCTGGCGGACGACGACGCGCAAGGCGGGTTCGGTCCATTGCATCAGGGCCTGGCGAGCGCACTGGGAGAATCACTTGGCCAGTCGTCGGAAGAATGACCGGCGACGCTTCGAATCAATTCACCTTGGTGGTCACATTGTCGCCCTTTTGAATCACGCCTTGCTGCGTCTGCTTGATCGCTTCGGCAACGCTGCGATTGCTCGTCGTACGTCGAACCACGACGGTGGCTAAGAACATCTTCTTTCGATAGACGGTCAATTGATGTCCCTCGCGGATGCCGTCGTCGGCGCCCAGTGAGATCTCAATAAGTCGCGTGTTCTTTTTGCTGACTTCGGTTACCAACCCGTCCACCAATGGCGGATCGCCCGGCTTGAGATCGACTTGGATTCGCACGTAGACGCTGTGCCCTGCTTTCACCTCGCTCTTGCTAAACCGCTTGAGGATTTGCGCGGTGCTTTGGTCGGCGCCAAGTTTCGTGACTTGGATTTTGCCAACGAACGCGCGGCGCTTGATGTCGAACACCTCCAGGCGATGGTCCTTCTCCAGGCCGTCGTCGGCACCCAGTGAGATCTCTACATGCTCGGGGTCGACCAACTTCAGCACGGTTCCTTGCAGACCCTTGTCCGCGGCAAATGCCAGCGACGCAACACCGATTTGCAGCAACAGAACGCAGATTCCCAGCCGTTGAACGTTCATTTGATTCTCCGCAAATGTACAAACTGCTTCTACTTTAACGCGGCGACCAATCGTGTGATATACTGCAACGCCAAACCCATCCGCCGATCGCTTCCCATCCGACCGATGCCTGACCATTCCGAGATCCTTCGCGAAACGAATTTTACGAGCCTGGATTGGGTGATTGTCGCAGTTTATCTGGCCGTCAGCATCTTGATCGGGGTGATGGTCAAGAAATATTCCACGGGCATGGCCAATTACATCGGCGCGGGACGCAGTGTCGGCACATGGCTCGGTGTTGCAACGATGACCGGCACAGAGCTAGGACTGATCACGGTGATGTACAGTGCCGAGGCGGGATTCACCGGCGGATTCGCCGCGTTTCATATCGCGCTGATCGCGGCCATTGTGACTTTGTTGATCGGGTTGACGGGTTTTATCGTGGCGCCGCTGCGAGCCGAAGGTGTGTTGACGATTCCGGAATTCTACGAGCGGCGATTCGGGCGGCGGACAAGAATTCTGGGCGGTATCGTGTTAGCGTTCGGCGGCATTTTGAACATGGGGCTGTTTCTCAAAGTCGGTTCGATGTTCATCGTCGGCGTCGCCGGTTTGTCGGAAAGTGGTTGGGCGTTGCCGGCTGTGATGACGGTTTTGCTGACGTTGGTTCTCGTTTACACCGTGCTGGGAGGCATGATCTCGGTCGTGATCACCGACTATATTCAATTTGTGTTGTTGGCCGTGGGGATGCTGCTGACCACGTTCATGGCGATCAACTATCTGGGCTGGGAACGGATCGTCGGCACGTTGCAGAATTCGATGGGCGAGAAGGGTTGGAATCCGCTCGTCGAAGAGGGACCGTTCGGACCGGCTTACGTGACCTGGATGGCATTTTTGGGACTGGTCGGTTGCGCGGTGTGGCCCACGGCAGTCGCGCGGGCGTTGGCCATGGAGAGCTCGAAAGCGGTTCGGTGGCAATACACCATCTCGTCGATCTCGTTCGCGATTCGTTTTATGATCCCGTGCTTTTGGGGTCTGTGCGCGTATGTGTTCATCATGACGGACGGTGCGGAATTGAAGCCGTTGTTCTTTCCCACCGATGCCGAGACGAAAGCGATGAGCGGATTGTACGCGATGCCGATCTTTCTGGGCCGCATCTTGCCTGCGGGATTGATCGGCATCATCACGGCCGCCATGATCGCGGCCTTTATGTCGACGCATGACAGCTATCTGTTGTGCTGGGGCAGTGTCATCACGCAAGATGTCATCGCGCCGCTTTCGAAAAAGAAACTCCCGGATGCGAAACGGGTCAAACTGACGCGAGCGATCATCGTGATCATTGGGCTCTACATCCTGGCCTGGGGCCTGTTGTACAAAGGTGGCGATGCGATCTGGAGTTACATGGCGATCACTGGCGCGATTTACTTCACGGGGGCGATTCCGGTATTGGTGGGTGGAATCTATTGGCGGCGCGCCAGTTCGACGGGGGCGTTCTGTTCGTTGTTGGCCGGATGTACGGCCGTGTTGGGCCTCGAACCGCTGAGGTTCTCCATGGGGGAACTCTTTTTACGCGGCATGGGAACAATTCCATTGCCGCGTGAGGCCGAAGCTTGTTTCACCAGCGAGCGCGTCGGGTTGTTTGCGGTCGGATTGGCGATGCTGGCGTTTGTTGTCGGATCTCTGATGTGTCCTGACCCCGTGGCCGATGATGCTCAACACAGCGAGGAGTCGAAATGAACGCCTGGATTAGTTTCTGGTCGGCATTCTTGTTTGTCACGCTGGCAGCGTTTGCGGTGATGTCGATCGTGGTCGCCATCGGCGGCGCGCTGGACATTCGCAAATTGTTTCGGCGCTTGAACGAGAGGGATCGTAATGAGATCATCGCGGAACGTGAAGCTCCAAAGTCAAAGCAACCATGACCGATCGCGAGACAACCATCGAGCAACTTCGTGACATCGTCCGTCAGTTCGTTGACGAGCGGGATTGGCAGCAGTTTCATTCGCCGAAGAATCTGAGCATGGCGTTGGCGATCGAAGTGGCCGAGTTGATGGAACATTTTCAGTGGATTGCGCCAGATGAATCTCGGCACGTTGGCGATAGTCCTGAAAAGCTGAAAGATGTCCGCGAGGAACTGGCAGACGTGCTGTGCTACGTGCTAGCAATTGCAAATGAGCTCGACATTGATCTCGCCATGGCACTGCGCGACAAGATGAAAAAGAACGCCGCGAAATATCCAGCAGAAGAATTTCGTGGGCGTTACGGGGCTGAGGATGATT
>CAYFJO010000013.1:45976-63064 GCA_964343305.1 uncultured Pirellulaceae bacterium
AATCCGTCCTACAGCACCCATCGCTAGCATCGCTCAGGCAAACTTCATCAAGTCGCCCCCTGCCTCGTCCCGATGAATGTGTGTGGACCGTACTAGTCAATCATCGCCTCACACATATCTGCTGCCTGAATCACTATGAGAGTATGGCCTGGGAAACCTTATCCGCTGGGTGCAACCTGGGACGGAAAAGGTGTCAATTTTGCATTATTCTCCGAGCATGCGACCGGCGTGGAACTGTGCCTGTTTAAGGGCGTGCGAGGCCGTTTCGAGCAGTCCCGCATCAAGATCACCGAGCACACCGACCAGGTTTGGCACTGCTATCTTCCCGATGCCCGCCCCGGCACGTTGTATGGCTATCGTGTGTTTGGACCCTATCAGCCCAACAAGGGACACCGGTTCAATCCCTCCAAGCTGCTGCTCGATCCTTATGCGCGAGCGATCGCCGGAGCGATTGATTGGAGCGAAGCCAACTTTGGCTACGTGCTGGGCCATCCACGTGCCGACTTGTCGCTAAACACCAAAAACAGCGCCCCCTACATGCCCAAGTGCGTGGTCGTGGACACCGAGTTCGATTGGCAAGGCGATCAGCATCCACGCACGCCGTGGCACGAAACAATTATTTACGAGTTGCACGTGAAAGGATTTACGGCGCGACATCCGGCCTTGCCCGAAAAACTACGTGGGACGTATTCCGGCATGGCGCATCCAGCGGTGATCGACTACATGAAGTCGTTGGGCATTACCGCCGTCGAGTTGATGCCGATCCAGCAGTTTGTTGACGACAAGCATCTCGTTGATCGCGGACTGCGCAATTACTGGGGTTACAACTCAATCGGTTTCTTTGCGCCCGACATACGTTACGCACGCAAAGCGTCGGTGGGCAGCCAGGTGGTCGAGTTCAAGAATATGGTCAAGTCGTTGCACGCCGCCGGCATCGAAGTGATCTTGGACGTCGTCTACAACCATACGGCCGAAGGAAACCACTTTGGCCCCACGCTGTCGTTTCGTGGCATCGACAACGCCAGTTACTACCGCCTCGTGGAAGATGACCAGCATTACTACATGGACTACACGGGTTGCGGCAACACGTTGAACATGATGCACCCGCGTGTGCTGCAGTTGATCATGGACAGTTTGCGGTACTGGGTCCTCGAAATGCACGTCGATGGATTTCGTTTCGATCTGGCGGCGGCTCTTGCGCGTGAATTGCACGAAGTGGATCGGCTCGGTGCGTTCTTTGACATCATCCATCAAGACCCCGTGTTGTCGCAAGTGAAACTGATCGCCGAGCCGTGGGACTTGGGCGAAGGCGGCTATCAAGTCGGCAACTTCCCAGTGCTGTGGGCTGAATGGAACGGAAAATACCGCGACAACGTCCGCAGTTTTTGGAAAGGCGACGAGGGCCAGGTCAGCGAGCTTGCCTTTCGTTTGACCGGCAGCAGCGATCTCTACGCGCTCAGCGGCCGCCGCCCTTATGCCAGCGTCAACTTTATCACCGCCCACGACGGCTTTACGCTGCACGATATGGTCAGTTTCAACGACAAGCACAATCACGACAACGGCGAAGACAACGGCGACGGCCATTCGGACAATTTGAGCTGGAATTGCGGCACAGAAGGAGAAACTTTCGATCCCGCAATCAACCAACTTCGCGATCGCCAAAAGCGAAATTTCCTGGCGACACTGTTCCTCTCGCAGGGCGTCCCGATGCTGCTGGCCGGCGACGAATTTGGCCGCTCGCAAGGAGGCAACAACAACGCCTATTGCCAAGACAACGAGATTTCGTGGATTGATTGGAACCTCGACTGGCGTGGCCAGCAACTGCTGGAGTTCACGCGAACACTGATCCAACTGTTTCGCGCACATCCCACGTTGCGTCGCCGAAAGTTTTTCCAAGGCCGCAAGGTGCGCGGTTCCGGCGCGAAAGACATCACCTGGTTTCGCCCCGATGGGGTCGAGATGACGGGCACGGATTGGAAAGACACGATGGTCCGCTGTCTGGGACTACGTTTAGCGGGCGATGCGATCACGGAAGTGGACGATCAAGGAAACCCGATTGTCGACGATACGCTGATCGTGTTGATGAACGCCTACCACGAGAGCATTCCATTCGTGATGCCCGGCCATGAAGACGATCACTGCTGGCAAATGCTGGTGGACACGCGGCAACTGAGTCTCGACAGCCGTCCGAAACTTCTGCTGGCTGGCGAGACCTATGAATTGGAAGCCCGCTCACTGGCACTTCTGGGCGTAAAGCATCTCGCCGCGCTACGAGACCAAAGAGCCAAGCCCGTGAATCTCTTCTCCAAACTACGATCGGCACTCACGCAGATGTTTTCACCATCGTAACGGTGAAGTAGTAAAACGGTAGAACGAGCGAACCCGATTAGAAACGTGGCACACGAGTTGCTTCGACCTTGAACAACTCAACCAGAAAGTGCAACGTCGCACCGGGCGGAATGACATCTTTGACACCACCAGCGCCGTAGCCAAGTTTGGCCGGAATCTCCAGCTCGATCATTCCACCTTCGCCGATCAGTTGCAGGCCCTCGGTCCATCCCTTGATGACACCGTTCAGCGGGAACGAAATGGTCTTATCACGTTTGTAAGAACTGTCGAACACCGTTTTGTCGTCCAGCCATCCTCGGTAATGCACCGTTACGGTATGCGCGCCTGTCGGTTTCTTGCCTGCCGACTTTCTCAGAATCCGATACTTCAGCCCCGACTCGGTCGTCGTGAATTTCATCGGCGCGCCAGCGTCGACAGGACCAGGCTCCGCGGACTTTGCGTCGATCGCGAAAACAAAAGTGAACCAGGTGAGAAGAGTCACCACGAATTCGTGCGTTCGGGTCATGTTTTTTTCCTTCAGGGAAGCTCGAATGTTTAATTCAACTCGACCAATAGGCTACGTCACTTCTGCGTCACGGGCAAGCTCAAACTTCCGACACGTAGCGGCCATACAACGTGCGCGCTTTAATTTGTCGGTTTGCGAACAAACTGACGACCTCTCTGCCGGCCCGGCCTCGTTGAAGTCCCATCCTAAGCAGCTTGATTCACAAGCACACTGTCATGATAACAGTTGTCTCATCCTGAGTTATGCAACTGAGTTTGGCATTCGGCGTATTCCCGATCGCAGCCAGCCGTGCATAACGTCGGTGATTGAATCGTCAGTGTAATCGTCGTCAAGTCCCAAGACATGGCCTAGCTCGTGTAATACGACGGTGAGTAAATCGTTTCGATTCGCTGCGGCACTCTCCCCTATTGCCATAAGTCCCTGGTCGCTGATCAGTTCGAACTCTTCGTTATCAGTTGGCGTTGGATCGACAAACCAGCCGTTGCCCGTCGCATCAACATCGATCGTTACCAAATTGCCAACAGTCTGACCGAGTAGGCCGCTGTCTAGGTCGACAATCTGCACGTTGATGCTGTTGAGATTTTGTAGCTGTGTCGGTGAAAGTCCAGACTCGGAGAAGATCTCAATCGCGGCATCAACGATTGATGTTAATTGATCGAATCGCAAAGATGCCGTTGAAGCGAACTCACTAGATTCTGTTTCCGCTGCCAGTAATGGTGAGGCCGACGGCCATGCACCAATAACGAGTGTATCGTCGGGGTTTCCATACGAACCATAGATGTCCCCACCAGCGACTTCATCCCATACACCATTGCTATTTCCGTCGCGGTAATACTCGTTTCCTCGCCGGACGCCGAGGTCATCAGTGCCGTTGCCGTCCCAGTCGCCGAGAATTAGTGTATCTGTGGAAATGCCAAATGAACTGAATAAGTCGCCGCCCGCTACGCCGTTCCAGTTTCCATCTCCATTTCCGTCGCGGAAATAAAGGCTACCGTGTCGAACACCTATATCGTCCGTCGTGTCGTTGTTCCAGTTCCCAACTATTGCCACATCGGTCGGTGACCCAAATGAACTGAGCAGGTCGCCGCCTGCTACACCATCCCACACGCCATTGCTGTTGCCGTCTCTATAAAACCAGTCTTGTCGATGAACACCCAAATCATCGGTGCCATCTCCATCCCAATCACCAATAATAAGCACGTCGTCTGGAATACCAAAGGAAGTCAAGACGTCTCCCCCACTTACCCCGTCCCAGGAACCGTTGCTGTTGCCGTCGCGAAAGTAATCGCTGCCACGACGCACACCGAGGTCATCAGTGCCGTTGCCGTCCCAGTCGCCGATGATTAATTCGTCAGTTGGTGTGCCAAAGTAAGTTACGCGATCACCGCCGGTGGCACCGTCCCAAAGGCCGTTTCCGTTGATATCAAAGTAATACGATTCGCCACGCCGAACGCCTATTTCGTCTACGCCGTCACCATTCCAATCGCCAACGATCAAGATATCACCCGACGCACCAAACGAAGTGAATTGGTCGGAACCACCATTCCATTGACTATTCATGTCCAAGTCGAGATATACACCGCTATCACGATGCACGCCAATCGAGTCAGGTTGCACGACCGGCGGATCGATCTGGTCGGTGACGTCCGCGTCGCGCACCAGACGCACGTAGTTATAGATGCCGATCACATCGCCTTGCGGGCCGTGGCCATACGGGTAATCGCCGGGATCGCCGCTTTTGGGATCGCTGCGTTGGGCGCCGGCGCCATGGACGTCCTGCAACTGGTAGCCGCCAAACCTGGACCACATCCACCCTTCCGCCTCGCCGAACGCGACGTAGGCGGCATAGTTGCCGAGTTGCTGCGGTGGACCGTCCAAATGAGTCGTGCTGGTCCAGAAAAACGGATAGTCGGTGTCCCCGGATCCGTCGGTGATCGTGGAGACGTTAAAGGCCGAATCGATGGCCGCCGAGCCGGTCGTGTCCGGCGATCGGCTGTAATCGACAATGCTCTGCAGTTCCTTGGCATTGGGCAAACGCCAGTCGCTGTAGCCCAGGTAGTTCGTTTCGTTCATTTGCTGGACCCACGCTAGTGCATCTTCCCAGTCCATTCCCAAGCCGCTGTCGTCCTGCGCCCACATCAGCCCGGTGGCATTGTCCGTCACCGTGCCTTCGCCACCGGCCACGAAATCGTTTTCGCCGTAATCGGTGTTGCCGCGCACGTAGCGCACGTATTGGCTCATTTCGCTACCCATGGGATTCGACGTGCCGTAACCCTTGATCCGGCCGTCGGCGAAGTTCACACCAAAGACTGTGTGGCTCCCGTTCATCGTGGTACTGACGTACTCGGTGCTGGACCAGTACTGGGCGTCGATGATGCGCTCGCCGGACGCCTCGTCACCGTGGCCGAAGGCGAAGTAGTCGGTATCGATGTACGGGATGGCTGTTGCAACAGTCATGCCCGTGACGCCGCTGAAGTCGATCAGCGAGTACAGTTCCTTGATGCTCGGCAGGCGCCAATCGTTGTAGCCGCCGTAGTTCTCAGCGTTCAGGGTGTCCACGTATGCCTGGGCGTCACCCCAGGTGAACTTGTCGTTCGTGTCGATGTCACCGTCGCCGTCCCAGTTGGGGTTCTGCGTCCAGGTCAGGCCCGTGACGTTGTCGTCCACGGTCAACCCGTCGGCGCTGGTGGCATAGCTGGGCTGGTTACCGTCATACCCGCCGTCTTGGCCGTAGAATGCCTCGTCCGGCGACGGGTCGATCACGTTGCCCACGTCGTCATAGGAGTCCATCTGCCCCGTGTCGACGATCGCGTAGGTGACGTCCACGACCACGGTGCCGTCCGAGACGGTCACTGTCGCGGTGTCCGTATCGCTGGCACCCTCGTTGTCGGTCACCTGCAGCCCAACCGTGAACGTGCCGTCGGTCGCGGCGTTGAAGCTCGCTGTCGCGCCGGTGGCATCATCGTACTGGCCGTCGTTGTCCAGGTCCCATTCGTAAAGCGAGATCGAGCCGTCTGAGTCGCTCGAGCCGGAGCCGCTGAGCGCGATGGTCGATCCCACGTCACCCCGATAGGGCCCGCCCGCGTCGGCCAACGGCGCCTGGTTGGTCGGATTGTCGTCCAGCGGCGTGCCGTCGAACCCGGCGTAGTTCGGCGCGTAACGGTCCGCTCGGAAGACTTGTCCACCGGTGTCGTACTCCCAAATGACTTCGCCGCCGGTGGTGACCTCGAACAGAATCCCGCTGATCCCATCGGTGATCAGAGTATTGCCATTGGCCAGCCGCTGGGAACCAGAGATGTGGTCTGCATAAAAGCTGGTGGCCGGTTCGGCCGCGTAGGACCAAGCGAGATCGTCCGGGCCATACGCCTGCCCAGCCACCAATGTGTAGCTTCCATCCGCTCCGAGTGGAGTGGCGATCTCGTCCACCGACGAGTAGGCTCGGCCCGCAATCTGACTGCCGTTATTGAAGACGAGAATGTTGTCCTCGCCGGGGATTCCGTCGCCGATCCACTCCGCATCGTGTTGCCCGAAGAATACCTGATCGTCGGCAGTGCCAGTGTCGTAGGCCTGCGGGTTGCCCCAGCGGTAAAGCAAATCGCCGCCCATTCCGAGGTCACCACCGGTGTGCCCGGCGGCTTCTTCGCTCGTTGTACTGTGATCGATAACCCAGATTTCGTTGAAGCTGCGGACCGAGAGTAGAACCTGATCCAGATCGGAGTTGTAGTCGATCGAGTTGGTGTGGTTCCAATCGGCGGATTCGCGACCGGAGACGTAGTTGACGTCGATCAGTTCAGGATGATCGGCCACCACGCCGTAGCTGTCTTTGCTCGAGTCGTAATCCTGGACGAGATGGTCCCAGGCGTGCCATTCCCAGACGATATTGCCGCCGGAACTGCCCGTTGGTTCGACCTCGATGATGTGGTCCGGCCAGAGTTCGCCGTCCGAGAGCAAGCTCGGGTCTCGGCCCGCAGCAATCGCATCAGCCTCGTCGACGAATTCCCAGGCGATCATCAACACGTTGCCGTTTGGTAGAACCTCGATGTCGTGATGCAAGCGGTGATAGCCGTCCGAGTATTCAAATTCCCACAGCAATTCGCCGTCCCAACTCCACTGCTCCACTCGTCCGCTAGCTCCACCCGCTGCGAACCATTGGTTCGGTCCCATCAATGACGCAGTCCGCATCAGCGTTCCGTCCTCAAGTAGGTACATCGACAATCCTGGAGCGTAGTCGCTCGTCCAGGAGTGGACGACGACCCCGCCGTTGTCGATCAGATAAGTATCTTGCGATCCGAGAGGAGAAAAGAGCGTATATCCTTCGAAGGCCGCCGTCACCTGCCCGATGTTGATCGTGGCTGTGTCGATGTCCGTGGCACCGTCGTCGTCGGTGACGCGCAGGCCGACTGTGAACGTGCCGGCCGTGTCCGCCCGAAAGTCCGCTGTTGCCCCGGTGACATCGTCGTACTGGCCGTCGTTGTCGAGGTCCCATGCATAGGCGGTGATCGAGCCGTCGGCGTCCGTCGACGCGGTAGCGTCCAATGTTATCGTATCGCCCGGCTGCGCGGAGTAAGGCCCGCTTGCCTCGGCTGTGGGCGCAATGTTCTGTTCGACGCTCTCGGTATCGCGCACGACGCGCACAAAGTTGTTGA
This sequence comes from uncultured Pirellulaceae bacterium, assembly GCA_964343305.1. Taxonomy (GTDB): domain Bacteria; phylum Planctomycetota; class Planctomycetia; order Pirellulales; family Pirellulaceae; genus CAYFJO01. The sequence continues at coordinate 53,477 of CAYFJO010000013.1, forward strand.
TGCGAATGGCGTCGCCTTGAGGGCCATGGCCAGTGGGATAGTCGCTGGCGTCGCCCGCCTTGGGGTCGCTGCGCTGCGAGCCTGCGCCGTGGACGTCCAGCCAGAAGCCCATCATGTAACCCTCGGCCTCGCCGAAGGCGATGTAGGCTGCGGACTGACCTCCTCCAAACCAGTTGGCATGAGTGGTGCTGCTCCAGTAGTAGGGATAGTCCGTATTACCGCCTTCGTCGGTGATGGCGGTGACGTTGAAGACCGGATCGATGGCCGCGGAGTTTGTGGTGTCGGGCGACCGGGAATAGTCGACCGTGCTCTGGAGTTCCTTCGCGTTGGGCAGGCGCCAGTCGCTGTAGCCCAGGTAGCTCGCATCGTTCATTTGCTGGACCCACGCCAGCGCGTCTTCCCAGTCCATACCGACACCGCTGTCGTCTTGGGCCCACATGAGCCCGGTGGCCGCATCGGTGATCGTGCCGTCGCCATTGTCTGTGAAGTCGTTGACGCCGTACTCCGTGTTGCCTCGGACAAAGTAGGCGTATTCCGTCTTGTCGCGGCCAAACAGCGTCGTGCCGTAGCCTTTGATTCGGCCGTCGGCGAAGTTCACGCCAAAGACCGTGTGGTCGCCGAACATAGTTGTGCTGACATACTCGGTACTCGACCAGAACTGCGCGTCGATGATCCGCTCGCCAGCAGCCGTGTCACCATAGCCGAAGTCGAAGTAGTCCGTGTCGATGAATGGAGTGAGGCCGGACGTATTGGTGCCGTTGTACCCGCTTGGGTCGAGGCCGCTGAAATCAATCAGCGAGTAGAGGTCCTTGATGGTCGGCGCCCGCCAGTCGCTGTACCCGCCGTAGTTCTGGGCGTTGAGCGTGTCGACATAGGTCTGGAACTGGGTGAACGTGAGTTTGTCGTTCGCGTCAATGTCCCCGTCGCCATCAAGGTCTGGGCTCTGCGTCCATGTCAGCCCGGTGACGTTATCGTCGACGGTCAGCCCGTCGGTGCTGAGCGTGTAACTGGGCAGGTTGCCGTCGTATTGGGCGTCCTGGCCATAGAAGGCATCGCCCTGCGCCGGAGCCGCGATCTCGGCCGAGTTGTTGTAGAATGCCGTCTGTCCTGTATCGACTACGACGTACGTGTCGCTGGATATCGCACCGTTGTCATCAGCGATACGCACCGTTGCAGTGTCGTCCGTGCCGACCGAGTGCGCCGCGTCTGCCAACAGGTATCGGTTCTCAAGTGCCTCAACCCACAAGCGATGGCCGCGTTCGCGACGCCGACGTCTTCTCGCGTGAGATTTGGTCAACCAGGTAATAAGCCGCCCAAATATCGCGGTTGTATTCATCATCCTGTTCCTTTCTCACAACCGAAATTGTGGTCAACAGCATGCATATTCAATAGATCGAAAAGACGAGAGGCATCCAACGGATCGAAAAGACGAGAGGCATCCAATGGCCCACAATTGAATTAACGCCCTTCCCCCGAAGCAATCCACAACTGAGCCAGCATTTTTTGAACAATCTTAAATGAATTCGTGTCTCCGATTCGCGCCGATTGACAGTTAGTAGAGTAGAGCCCCAGACATATGACCTTTCGTTTAGGCCGCACCACTTTTGGGTGTCTGCGTTGCTTCGTTGGTCTGGTGAATTGAGTGCTGTTCGGCCATTTTCGTTAGTGGCTCTGCCTTGTTGGTTATGCCGCGGCCAGTAGAAAATGTCCTCGTTTAACGCCGAGCCGGCAGGCGACGGCTATTCGTGTACCGTCGCCTGCCGGCTCGGCGTTAAACGACGTATGCAGACATTACTAACTGGCCATGGTATAGACGAGAACTTATTTCATCGTCCGCAACAGTTGAGGAACTGGCCGGGGTGACGGTGGCTTCGCCTATGCTTTGAATGCAGACGCAAGCGAAGCGTTCACAGAAGCATGCGGAGCCGTGTTGAGGCACGCATACCCGGCGCTAATCGAGCTTGATCTGCTTAAAGATCGGCAGGTGGCGATAGTAGACTTCGAGCGTGCACGTGGCGAGCGCCGTGACGTAGATGCGGCCGCCTTGCCGGCCCCATTCGAAAGATCCGTGTGGGGCGATCGGCAGCTTGGTTGACCAACTTCCTGCCGCGGGACCGTCTGTCTCTTGAGAGCGTACCAGGATGTCGCGCATTTGCTCGTTCCAAGCGTCCCATTTCGCTCCGCCATAGTTGTGCATGACCTGGGTCATGTAATACCAGTAGTACATGTTCGGCGGGCCACGGTTAGGCGGACACTGTTCGAGCAAAACGTCGATGCCGTTGACGAGATCCTGTTCCTCGATCGTCCACCCCAGGTACATGCGGCAAAGGAGCCCTTCCGCGGATAAGGCATGCTTGTTGATTCGATTCCCACTCACGGCATCTTGTGGACCTGTGTAGCCGTACATGGCGGCCAGGCGGGGATCTCGAAGACCTCGCGTTCCGCCTCGCCGGTAGCGGTATTGAACCGAATCCAGGAACTGGTCCGCGCGATTCCACGTGGTGTCGGGAACTTCCAGCCCGGCCGCGCGGGCACTTTGCAACGCCATCACTTGCCAGCCCACGACGCTGGTGTCGCCGCGTTGAGCCGGAGGTCCGGGATGGTATCGCCAGCCACCGTCGTTGTACTGCGAAGCGACGATGAAATTAATCGCCTTTTGGGCCGCCTTTCGAATCTCTTCGTCGCCTTCCATCGCAAAGGCTTCGCACAAGACGATCGCTCCTTGGCCGTGGGCATACATGCTGGGGCTTGCTCCGCGACCACCTCGCAAATAACCGTTGTCATCCTGATGTTTGATCAAGTATCGCAGCGCCTTGGCGACTGAATTCTTGTACGTGCCGGTCAAGTGAGTTTGGCCTGCGCCGAGAAACGGTAACAGGGCCAAAGCGGTACCCGCCGTCCTGCTCGATTCGGATCCCGCTCCACTCTTGCAGGGACCCGCGCGAGTAAAGTCATTGCAGCCCCAACTGCCATCGTCATGTTGATGCGCAGACAAGAAACGCAAGGCACGCGCGACAGCCGCCTCGGTCATGGTCGTGCCGCCTTCGGCCTTGACCATTTCGACTCGCACGCGCGGATCACGTGCGGCAAAGGTGCGACGTGGGCTTGGATCGGAAGAGATCTTTTGTTTCACCAATCGCAGATCGGCAAGATTCGGGTCTGTCGCATTCGGGTTCAACCGCAACTCTTTCGCATCTTGGTCCGCTTGTAAGATGGCTTCTTTTACTTCCGGATTTTCGACGTCGACGTTTGTGGGAATGGGCAGATCAAACTTGACATCGTCGATCGGCTTGTTGATCTGCAAGTCGCCGCCTTCACGAACCTGATTGTCGGGCGACACGGACAGCGTGATTTCCGGACCTTTTTCATCCTCTTCGGGCATCATCAAAATGGCCAGCAGCGTCAGCAACATAAAGTGGAGAACCAGGCTGACGAGCCAGGCCGGCGTCATGCGGAACAAGTCGTGCAGTGTCGCGGTCACTCCGGTAGCAGAAGTCACGGACTGAATTCGACGTCTTGCACGGTTGTCCGCCGCGGTTTGGCGCTTCGCCTGTTGGCGTTGGTTCGGCGGTGGCTCGGCGGGCTTCGTTTTGCTTGGAGCCGCCTTGGATGACGGGTCGGGCGCAGCGGGAGTTTTTGCCGACGGACGAGGATCTGATTTCGGAGTCTTTGCCGTCGGAGCATGTTTGCTAGGAGCTAACGACGACTGAACAACGTAATCTTTCGGATCTTCTTTGGGTCGTTCGGGCTTACTTTCACCATTGGCTGTTGGTGGCGTTTTGTTTTCGGTTGCCCGTTTTAGATTTGCCTGTGGTGACGCGGCGGTTCGCGACGCACGCGACCGACGATCCCGTTCGTCAATCAACCGTTGGATTTCGCGTTCTTCTTCTTCCGACAACTCGATGCTGGTGCCACATCGCCAGCAATCCGCGACCATCAGGAACAGCCGAATCGTCATCGGCGCTAGACAGTCGGGACACGCGCACATCAGTGCATTGCCTTCGAACCAGAACTTACCTTTCCGTTCTGTTCCACCAGGTTGCTCACCTTGCGAAGGCGGCGTCGCCACCAAACTTTCGAACTGAGGCAACTCCGTGCGCCCGACGCCAGCCAAAGGCTCTTCCGGGATTTCGGGCAACGGGGTATCGGACAGCAGGTCAAACGACGGCATCTCGGCCGGCGGCGAATTGGCCGAAACCGTGCCGCGTTCACCCGGCGCGGGCGCAGCACCCACCGAGGTGGTCGGATTGATGAGGAGCTGTGGGCTCGAATCGTGTTTGACCTGTGTCGCCATAGACGGTTCTGTATTCCTGACGAAAAATGCTGTCAAGGTCATCTTACCATCTGAATTGGGGATATCTCAAGCGATCCGTCGTCGTGGTAGTGTCTTAGTTTGCCCATTCAGACTTCCGAAGTTTCGGAAAACTTCGGAAGTCTTGCTCGGAATTAGGACACTTCCGTCGTCGTGTGGCGATGTCTTGGTGTGCCAGCACCTTGGCGACTTTGACCAAAACGGCGACATGGCCGCATGAAATCGCTAACATCCAGGCAGGTGTTTTGCACAAGGAAATAAGATTATGATGGTTCACGATCCTCAGTCGCCTTGTTCAAGACAACCAAGGTCCGTAACGGAGCAAAACTCTTCCATGTTTTCCGCCGGATCGGAAACGCTCGGCAATTTGGGGAATCGTTAAATAAAACAATTTTGGATTGCTTTTGGCATCGGTCGCGAAATCGGCTTACAGTCCTCGCGGCGAGTGCCTTGTGAGCGTGTCCCGCCCCCACATGTTTCGGGACGACATTTGAGGAGAGACGGTCTATGGCGACCGCGACATCGAGTCTGGCTGAACAGCTTGAAGCGAATATCAGCCAAGTGGTGTTGGGCAAATCGGAAGTGGTTCGGCAATGTTTGATTGGGCTATTGGCCGGCGAACATGTGTTGCTGGAGGACGTGCCGGGGGTTGGCAAGACGCTGGTCGGCAAGGCGCTGGCCAAGAGCGTGGACGGCGAGTTTTGCCGGATTCAATTCACGCCGGATTTGTTGCCGAGCGATATCGTTGGCAGCAGCGTTTTTAACCCAAAGACTTCCGAGTTCGTTTACAATCGTGGGTCGATCTTTGCCAATATCGTGCTGGCCGATGAGATCAACCGCGCGCCGCCGCGAACGCAAAGCGCGCTGTTGGAAGCGATGAGCGATTGCCAGGTGAGTGTTGATGGCACGACTTACGAGATCACACCGCCATTCATGGTCATTGCGACGCAGAACCCGTTTGAAGTCGAAGGGACCTACACGTTGCCCGAAAGCCAGCTTGATCGGTTTCTGTTGCGGATTTCGATGGGCTATCCGAGCCGCGATGACGAACGACAAGTGTTGGCCAACCATCGAAGCGGCGAGCCTGTCGACGAACTCAAACCTGTCGTGACGTGCCAGGATGTTCAGCAGCTTCAAGCCGCTGTTCGCGATGTCCGCATGGACGATTCGATCAACGATTATATCCTGGATGTCGTGCATGCGACGCGAACGAGCGAGGAGTTGAGCGTGGGTGTGAGCACGCGTGGAGCTCTGTCGATGTACCGAGCCGCTCAGGCCACCGCGTTGCTGGATGGCCGGGATTATGTCGTGCCGGACGACGTCAAGCGACTTGCCGCTGCGGTGTTTTCGCATCGCGTCATCGCCAAAGGTCACCGATACGACGGCCAACGCCAGTCGGTCGAGACGATCATTCAACGATTAGTCGAAACGATTCCAACGCCACAATAAGCTGAGTCGCTTGACGCCGAACCGAGCGACTGATGCCAAAGATTTTCGACTCGGATAGTCAAACGACAAACTAGACATGGCAAGAAGACGAACCATCGCGATCTGCCAAGAAGGCTATTATTATCTGTTTGTCTTGTCGTTTATTATCGGCGGGGCGCTGCTGCGGCAAGTGAATCTGTTGATAATTTTGGCCGGCATCATGATCGGCCTGCTGGTCTTCAATTGGCGGTTCGTCACCACTTCGCTGACCCAGCTCAGAGTGCGAAGAAAGCTGCCGCCCTACATTTGTGCGGGCGATCCGTTTCAAATCGGGTTGGTCGTCGACAACGACCGCCGCTGGCTGGATAGCTGGGCGCTGGTGCTAGATGACGTGGTTCGCGAACAAAGCCCGGACAAGACCGGCGGCGACTCGCAAGTCTCTCGTCCGAAAGTGATGATTCCGCACGTCGCGACACAGAACGAATCTTGGGGTGACTATCGTTGCGTGTTTCATCGTCGCGGCCGTTATCAATTCGGCCCGATCACCGTTTCAACGCGTTTTCCTTTGGGACTTGTTGTTGGAGCGCGGCGATATGAAATCAGCGATGGGTTGATTGTCTATCCGAAATTGGGCCACTTGACGCCCAGTTGGCGGCACGCCATTGAATCGATGGCGTCCGGCGACCAGCGGGCGCAAGCTCGGCGCGGCGTCGTCGAAGGCGACCACTACGGATTGCGCGACTGGCGAGCCGGCGACAACCGGCGTTGGATTCATTGGCGAGCTTCGGCGAAGCTCAACGAATTAAAAGTTCGCGAGTTCGAGAGTCACCACAACCATGAATTGGCACTGATGTTGGACTTGTGGACCCCGCCTTCCGAAGTCGATCGCACGACGGATCTTGTTGAGTTCGCGGTCGAATTTGCCGCGACCGTTGTGGTGGACTCGTGTCACCGCGGCGCGCGACGCATGACTTTTGCCGCGACGGGAAGTCAGGACTGCTATTTGGCGGGGCCCGCCTCCATTGAGTCGATGCATGAAGCGCTGGAGCATTTGGCGACGATCGAAGCCAACGTTGCGAATCAGATGCCGGCCATGCTGTCGCAACTCGCCAAGGAAACATCAGGTGGTACGCGGATCGTCGTCATCAGCACGCGGCCGGCTGACATGACGACGCTGGCCAGAGCGACGGGGATGAACGAGACCGAACTCCATTCTCTCATGCAGCGAATCGCATGGATTGACGTAGCCAACATGGATTGTTCGAACCTGTTTGAAGTGACAGCGGAAACAGCGGAGTGACTCAATGAGAGTGGAACGCATGCTCCAGATCAACGTCGCCTTCATGGCGGTGTTCGGCACGCTGTTGTTCAGCATGGGGCATCCGGAGAATAGCGTCAAACTGCCGTTGATGGCGACGTTTGTCGCACTGACATCGGTCATCTTCACCGATGGCTATGGCTGGTTTCGCTTAAACCGCGTGGTCGCAAACCTGTTTGCCATCGTGGTGGCCGTTTACACGTACATTAAGTTCGACGCGGCCGAACTTGCCGGCGACAAGCTTTTGGAAATCGCCAACCTGCTGGCCTATCTGCAGTTCATTTTGTTCTACGAAGAAAAGAGCCCGCGAACCTATTCGCACTTGATGGTACTCAGTTTGTTACAAGTCGTCGTCGCGGCGGCGTTGCATTTGAGCCTGGCGGCTGGCTTGATTCTGGTGCTGTATTTGCTGATGGCCACCAGCACGATGATGTTTTTCTTTTTGTATCGCGAACAAAATCGCGTCGAGATCGCCAGCGGCAAGATCCCACCTTGGCACGATGCCAGGGCAGCCGCAAGGAAAAACAACGCGGGTAAACGAAACTTTGGCTCGGGTCCGTCCAACCAACACATCCAAGTCTCCACGGATGTGCAATCGACGATCGCCCGGCAATTGTCGTGGAAGGGGCTGCTGAGACAAGTGGCGGCGATGAGCAGCGTCGCGATGTTGATGTCGGTCATCCTTTTTTACAGCATGCCACGGACCGAGGAAGCCGCCTGGCAGGGCGCTCCGGGTGCCGTCGCATCGAAAGTTGGCTTCAATGACACCGTCGAGCTTGCTGAACGCGATCTGATCACGCAGTCCGAACGTGCGGTGATGCGAGTTGCATTTTTTGATCAAGAGACCAACAAACCGTACCCCATTGCCGGCGAGCCGTACTTTCGTGGCGCGGTCTTGTATGACTATGAAGACTCTGTCTGGCAACCCATGCGTGGTATGACCGCGCCATACGAAGAACGGGTGCGGACAATTCGGGCCGACCATCCCGGTCTGGTTCGGCAACAGATTCTGCTGGAACCGTATCACAGCAATCGACTGTTCGCGGTGTTTCCCGCACTGCGGGCAAAATTGGCGGATGGCAGTTCCTCGCCGGATGTTGCCTTTTATGACGATTTGCGGCGCCGGCTGGTCCGCTCGCCACGGATGAGCGTCTCGGAAGGCCAGTATCGATACGAGTTGTATACGACGGCCTTCGACAAAAGCGAGCAGATTCCTGTTTTTCCCTATGCCCGGGATCGAAGCAGGACGACCTTCGTAAACGCCGTCACGATAAGCCAGGAGATGCAGCGGTTGCGGCGCATTGCCGCCTCACAGTTTCCCACGCTCGTCTCCACAGCGGATCAGGTTTTGGACGAGGGTCAGGTGGACCGGCTCGATCGATGGGCTGTGGCATTCGCATTGCAGGATCATTTCCGAACGACGGAGCAATATACCTATACGTTGGATTTTCGCGAGGTTGAGCGGGACGAGTCACTGGATCCGATCGAAGACTTTGTGAAGAACCATCGCACAGGTCATTGCGAGTATTTTGCCAGCGCGTTGATCATGATGTTGCGCAGCCAGGGAATCCCGGCAAGGATGGTCGTCGGTTACAAGGGAGGCGACTACAACGTGCTGGGCGATTACTATCAAGTGCAAGAAAAGTACGCTCACGCTTGGGTCGAGGCGTATCTCCACCGCGCCCAACTGAAGGAGTCGTACAATTTGCCGGAGCGCGACCTCTATCTGGGCGCTTGGCTGCGGCTCGACCCGACACCCCTTTCGTCCGTGTCCGATGCCGAAGAATACTCCGTGACGTTGATGGAACGCGTTGACGAGGCGTTCGACTACTTCAGTTTACTGTGGGCGGATTACGTGCTTGGATTTAATTCAAAGCGTCAGCAAGAGTCGCTGTACGATCCGCTGAACGAAGACACGCAAGCGACAATTTCGGGAATGCTGGACCCTCGCAAGCTGTGGAACACGGCGGATGAAGAGTCGAAATCGGCCGCCATGACCTGGATCGGTTGGATGAGTCGGATCCTTGGCGTGTTTGTTGTCGTTTGTTCCGGAGTGTTAGTCTTCAATATTTTTCTGGCCTGGCTTGGCCTGAAAAAGAAAAAACGGTCCGGCCGGCTTGCCGCTTTGCTATCGCGCGTGGTTCGACTGGTCGCCCCTGGCATCGCACAGTGGATCTACGATCCGGAGTCGTCAGCACGCCAAGCGCACCGGCGGGTTTCGTTTTACGAGCACTTCGTCTCGTTGCTCGCACGACACGATTTACATCCCGACGACCACCAGACTCAGCTTGAGTTTGCCGACGCAGTGTCGACGCAGTTCGCCGCCCAGCCTGACTGGCAACATTTGGCCGATTTGCCACACAGAATCGTGGATGCCTTCTATCAGGTTCGCTTTGGAAGCGGTACGTTGTCGAGTCAGGAAACGGAGTCGATTCAAAAAGCGCTTGCCGAGATGCAAGTGGCGCTCTCATCACACTAGCCCGGATTATTCATGAACTGCCGTCCAAACGACGTAATGTTCTCTGTGAAA
>CAYFJO010000014.1:0-30484 GCA_964343305.1 uncultured Pirellulaceae bacterium
CTGCCTGGGGACCGCCGCGCAGAACATCGGCATCGTCTGTCAACAGGAAGGCGAGGCCGCCCGCACCGCGGGGGACGAAGCCTCCGCCCGCCAGTCCTTCGACGCGGCCCGCCGCTCCGTCGAGGAAAGCCTCGCGGTCTGGCAGGACCAAAACAACAAGCCGTACGAAGCCGATTCGCACGGCCAACTCGCCCGCATTCACCTGCTGCTCGGCGACCTCGCCGCCGCCGAGCGTCACGCCCACGCCGCCCGCGAGATCCACGAGTCCCTCGGTCTCAAAGAGGTCCATATCGATTACCACACGCTGGCCGAAATCGCCCAGGCCCGCGGCGACGCGACCGCCGCCGCCGAGTGGTCCAGGCGGCGGGACGAAAAGCGGGAAGAACTCAAGCAACTGGCCGGCGGAGGCAGCGGCCTGCCCGACCAGCTTGTGCAAGCCTGCCAGGCCCTGCTACTGGCCTGCGCCCGCGCCGGTTTCGACGGCGAAGACCTCGGCCCCGCCGAACAAAACGCCCTGGCCCAGCTCGCCCAACTCCCGGCCCCGATTCCCGTCTTCGCCGATTTCCTCCAGCAACTCGCCACCACGGGCAAACTTCCCCCCATCCCCAATTCGCTGCCGCCCGAGCTTCACAATCTCGTCCAGGGCCTGGTCCAAGACGACAATTGAATGTCGAACAAGGAATGTCGAAGTTTGAAGTTTTTCCTTCGACCCAAACAGGCACTCCATGTGCTTTCCAAGATGAACCTGGCGCTGCTTGACCCACGACTGGCCGCGCGTGTTCAACAGTTAAGGCGAGCGGCAGATGAGAATTTACCCGTAGCCGAACTCGCCAAGAGTTCGGATGTCCGCTCTGTAACTCCTGAAGTCTTGGCGACTTCAGCTACGGCAGGTAAGAACTCATCTGCCGCTCGCCTAAAGGCGGCGGCATCGCAAATGCACAACGTGACCGAAGTAGCTGTGCAAGATTGGTAGAGGGCTGCTGGCGAGGGGCAACGACATGCAAATTCACACAATCGAGTTGCCAAAGTACCAAAGGCCGAACAATAATCTATTGATCTCTGACCCGTTTGAGATGTGGTTGTATTTTTTGTGTTTCGCCCCAACCTCAACCGCCGAGGAGTTGGCTGCTCGGCTGAATGACGAAGAGTTTCATGAAGCGACGGAAGTATTAGAGATGATATCGAAGACACCCGAAGATCGCGGTCTTACTTGAAGGAAAACTATGCCAGCCGACCTCGATCGGGTGTTGCGGGAGCATTTTGGGTTCGATGAGTTTCGCGAAGGGCAGCGCGCCGTGATCGAAGCGTTGATGGCGGGGCAGTCGGCGGCGGCGGTGTTTCCGACGGGCGGGGGAAAATCGATTTGCTATCAACTGCCGGCCTTGTTGCTCGACGGGGTGACGGTTGTTGTGTCGCCGTTGATCGCGCTGATGAAGGACCAGATCGATGCGCTGCGGTTACGAGGGATTTCGGCACATCGATTGGATTCGACCCTGTCGGCCGACGATGTCCGACAAGTGATGGGCGAGTTGCGGGCGGGCACGTTGCGGTTGCTGTATGTCGCTCCGGAGCGGTTTAACAACGAAAGATTTCGCGAGACGATTCTACGAACCAAAGTTTCGCTGTTCGCGATTGACGAGGCACATTGCATTTCGGAATGGGGACACAACTTTCGGCCGGACTATTTGAAGCTTGTCGAGTTTGCGAAACTGTGCGCTGCCGAGCGTGTGCTGGCGTTAACAGCCACGGCAACGAGAAAGGTGTTGAGCGACATTTGCCGCGCGTTCGACATCGCCGAGGGCAACGCGATTTGCACCGGTTTTTATCGCGACAACTTGACGTTGCTCACCACGCCCGTAGCCGACGAAGAGCGTGATGCGCGGTTGATTGATCGAATGCGCGAGCGCGACCACGGGCCAACGATCGTCTACGTCACGTTACAAAAAACGGCCGAAACCGTTGCCGGACGCTTGGAGTCCACTGGTTTCTCAGCCCGTGCGTATCACGCGGGAATGAAATCCGAAGTTCGAGCCGAAGTGCAGGATTGGTTCCTTCAGTCGGATTCGGGAATCGTCGTGGCCACGATCGCTTTCGGCATGGGCGTCGACAAACCGAACATCCGCTACGTCTACCACTACAACATGCCCAAGAGCCTGGAGAACTACTCGCAAGAAATCGGCCGCGCGGGGCGCGATGGCCAGCCGTCGATTTGCGAAATGTTCCTTTGCATGGACGATTTGAACGTGCTGGATAACTTTGCCTGCGGCGACACGCCGACGCGGGCGGCGGTCCTGGGTCTTGTTGAAGAAGTCTTTGCCGCAGGCGATGAATTTGACGTGAGTTACTACGAGTTGTCGGGCCGGCACGACATTCGATACCTGGTCGTCCGAACGCTGCTGACGTACCTAGAACTGCTGAAGTATTTGGAAGGTGGCACGCCGTTTTACTCGCAGTACCAGTTTCAGCCGCGGATGTCATCGCAGGAAATCTTGTCCAACTTCGAGGGCCAGCGGCGTGAGTTTCTGGCAAACATCTTTCGGCAGTCGACCAAAGGCAAAACGTGGTTCACGATCGACGTCGATCAGGCCGCGGCAGCAATCGGCGATTCGCGCGAGCGTGTCGTGCGAGCGTTGGACTATTTGGGCGAACAAGAAATGCTGGAAGTTAAAGCCGCCGGCGTACGCAATCGGTACAAGCAGTTGAAAGGTTGTGACGACACGCGCGATCTTGCCCAGCGTTTGTATGACAAATCAGTCGAACGCGAACGACAGGAATTATCACGGTTGCAGCAAGTCGTCGATCTGGCCGGACACGACGGTTGTCAGGTGAACTTGCTGTGCAATTACTTTGGCGAGACGCTCGACGCACCCTGCTGCCACTGTACGTGGTGCAACCGCAGCCAGGGGCCGGTAAAGATCCCCGGGCGCCCGGTGCGGAAATTGGACGAGTTGGTGCGACAAAAAGCCATTGCACTTCGCGGCGAAATTCCCGATGTTTTTGAACATCCGCAGATCTTAGCGCGTCTCTTGTGTGGTGTGTCATCGCCGAGACTTGTCAAAACGAAGCTCACTTCCCACGAATTGTTCGGGGCGGCGGCCGATGTTCCGTTTGCGGATGTGCTTTCCCGTTTGAGCGACGGTGTCTCTTGGCCGTAGTTCGGGTGTGGACTAGACTACGCCAACAAGACTCACAGAGAATTCTTGATGTTGGAGGGTTGGTCACGTCGGCGGATATCTCTTGGCGGAAATCGACTTCATGGGCATTTCGCCGACGTTGACGGCGGTGCTGGCCGTGTCGTGGTTCTTCATGCTCGGCGGGTGCATCGGCAGTTTTATGAACGTGGTGATCTACCGCGTACCAGCGGGGTTGAGCATCGTGCATCCACCGTCGCGATGCCCGAAGTGTGAAAATCCGATTCGGGCGTACGACAACATTCCGATGCTGGGCTGGTTGAACTTGCGCGGCAAGTGCCGGGATTGTGGGACGCCAATCTCGGCTCGTTATCCGCTGGTCGAAGCCTTGGTGGCCCTGGTGTTTGTCGCAATTGCCTGGTTCGGACCGCTGGGCGGCGGTGAGAATCTGCCGCGTACGTTTCCAAGCATGAATGAACATCCCAACATGTTATGGGTGCTTTGCGCGGGACATCTCGTGCTTTTGTGCACTCTGATCTGTGCGACGCTGATTCAATACGATGGGCATGTTGTGCCCTCGATGCTGTTTGTTGTGGCGCTGGTTGGCGGACTGATGGCGATGAGCTATTGGTCCGAGCACCGAACGATGCCGCTGGCAACGGGCGGAGTGCCGCGAGGCTGGCAAGTTGGAATGCAGTGCGGTTTTGTTTCGATGCTGGCCGGTGTTGGTTTGGGACTCTTTTCGTACTTGGCCGCGCCTCGGGAACAGATGGGAGGCGCGCTGTCCTGCGCCATGGGTACTGCCTCGATCGGCGTCCTGTTGGGCTGGCAAGCGGTGAGCGCCATTGCGGTGGTGGCCGCGACGGCGTTCTTTGTTTCGACTTTGTTGGGCCGAGCGATTCGAGTGATGTCGCGTGTCCCCTGGTTTGTTTGGTTGACCCTGGCAACGGGTTTGTACATCATCTTTTGGCGTTCGATTGCGAGTACATTTTGGTGGCTTGGAAGCGGGGCCCGGTGGCCGACTTGCGCCGTGGCGGCGGGCATTGTCCTGGTTGTTTCTGTTTTGACCAAAATCGTGACGATTGAGAAAACAAATTGCGAGCCGGAAAATGAAGGAAACTGAGAAAAACCTCAAGGCGATCGTAAACTCTCCAAGCTATCGCCTGGCTGAGATGGATACCGACTTTCTTAGTCGTCCGGAACTGCGGCCGGTACGAACCGAGCTGGAGTTGCTCAAGCCCGAAATGACATTCGAAGAACAGGGCATCATTTCGACAATTGTGGCGTTTGGTGGTACGCAAATCGTTGAACGAAAGGAAGCCGAAGAGCGATTGGCCCAGGCCGAATCGGCTTTGAAGGCGTCACCCAAGAACAAGAAACGCAAGCGAGCCGTCCAGCGGGCTCGTCAAGTGTTGGACAAGAGCAAGTATTACGACGAAGCGCGTACGTTCGGCCACCTGGTCACTTCCCAGTGCCAGGGCGACGAGCGGCACGATTTCGTCATTATCACCGGCGGCGGCCCCGGTATCATGGAAGCAGCGAATCGCGGGGCTTATGATGCGGGAGGTAAGTCGATCGGATTAAACATCACGTTGCCCAAAGAACAGCGTCCGAATCCTTACATTACTCCGGAGCTGTGCTTTCAATTTCACTACTTCGCACTTCGGAAGATGCACTTTTTGATGCGTGCCCGGGCGCTGGTCGTGTTTCCCGGAGGCTTTGGCACGCTGGACGAATTGTTCGACGCGCTCACCTTGCGACAAACCAATCGCATGCAAGATATTCCGATCATTTTGTTTGGCCGCGATTATTGGCAACAGGTGATCGACTTTCAATTCCTGGCCGACGAAGGCGTGATTGCCGACGAGCATCTGGATCTGGTCGCCTACGCCGAATCGGCGCAAGAAGCCTGGGATATCATTTGCGAGTATCACCGGCACGACACCGACGGCCCCAAGCAGAAAAATTGACGCATCTCGCGCAACCTTATTTGGACTATACTGCGTACTGGTTTTTTCCTGCAAGAATCCCATCCGCCCCATCAACTAGAAGTGGTTTCAAAATTGAATGCTGGTAGCTGGATTCGTGAGAATTCAGGCGAGCATCTGAAGTTTCACAACTTCAGCTACAAAATCTTGAAACCGCTTCTAGTGGATTGTCAACGTTGAATGTTGGAGTGCCACTGGCTCGAGTTCATCGTTTGGAGTCATCCCCTGTGTTCCGCATTTTGTTGGTCGTGATGTTGTTGTCGCTTTGCACCGTCACCTCGTGCGGACCAGCCGTGCAGGATCCCTACGCCGTTCCACAAAATGCCAACGTGGAAGATGTTCTGGCGTTCATCGAACGCATCGAAGAAATGCAACCAACGACGACGCGGGAAGTGAACACGCATCAAATCAAAGGGCCGGTCGCGGTGCGACACGCGAGTGATGAGATCCTGAGCATCGAAAATGACGCGACTTCGGCCGCATTTCGCAAAGCGCTCTTGTACCGCGTGTCATCGATTGGTTCCGACACCAGACAACGGCAACGCGAAACACTGGAATATGTGAAAGCTCATTTGGCGGCGACTGCGAATTTGACGGGCGACGAGCTTGCAATTGCAGAGAGCACGGCCCGCTCGCTGGAATCTTCAACGCATCGTGGAAGCAAAGCACTTGCCGCCGAAGCCTACCTCGAATTCTCGAAAGTGTTTGCCGGACTCACGCCGAAGGCCGTACAATTCGAAGGAGTTCATCGCAGGCTCACGTTGGTTGGCAAACCGTTTCAGTTTCAAGGTGTCGATCTTGCGGGCAACGAAATCGACATGGAATCGCTCAAAGGCAGTGTGGTGCTGTTCGACTTTTGGGCCACGTGGTGCGAACCATGTTTGCGAGAGATACCCAATGTGAGAAGAAACCATCGCAAGTACAGCAGCCGTGGCTTTGCCGTGGTTGGAGTCAGCCTCGACCAGAACATCGCTCTGTTGGAGAGCTTCGTGAAAACGAATGAGATCCCATGGCCGACCGTTGCCGCTTACAAGGGGGACACACACCCATCGCTTGATCGTTATGGAGTCCTGACCATTCCACAGATGATCGTGGTGGGCCGCGACGGCAATGTGTTGGCCACGGACGTCCATGGACAAGCATTGAGCGAAATCCTGGCCCGACAGTTTCGCTAAGATGATTCGCAACCAAGTCGTTTCGGGGGTGCTTGGTTCTGTTGATTGACTTACAATGAACGCGACGTCAATCGCTTCGGCATTTTCACAACCACGAGGTTCTTCATGTTCTACCGAATCAAATCAACTCAAGTCGCAATTTCGTTGTTTGGTTTCGTAACTATGTCACTACTGGTCGCAACGATCGGGTGCGGTGGTGCCGGCGAGTCGAATGAATCGACGGATACAAGCAGAGTGGAAGTTGTCGATGACAATGCGCCGATCGATGACCCTGAAGCTGCAAGCAGCACCAATGGTTCGTCCTCGGATTCAAACCAGGCTGGTGGCGACACGCCGCTGCCTTCCAAGCCGCCAGTACTTTCGACCGACGCATTGGGTGACGGTCGGCCTGAACCCTCGTACGAAGTTCCCGACGGCACACCCGAAGAGGTGATGGAATTCGTCCGCCAAACCCGCGCGATTCCACCGACGAGCCGCGAGCAGGCCCAGAAGCTGTTAAGCGCCGCCGAAGAAGGTCTGGACAAGGTCCTTGCGGGCGATCCAGCGACAGAGTTGCGTCGACAAGCCGTCGGACAACAAATGCAAGTGTTGTCGACGAAGTTGGAAATGAAATTTGATCCCGAGGCTGCTCAGCAAAAACTTGGTGACCTGGCGGCCAAGGCAATTCTAGATGAGGACCCGGAAATCGTACGCATGGGTCGTGTGCAAATTTTGGGATTCCAAATGGACGAATTCATTTCCGGCAAAACGAATGATTTCGCCAAGATTCGGGAAAGTGTAAATCTGCTCATCGAGGACAAACAGAATCTTCAAATGATTCCGCGTTTTAGCAAGCACGTGATTGGCGAACTGTACAAAACCGGCAACGAAACGGAAGCGGTCGAGTTGATGCGAACGTTTGGCAACGCCATGAAGGACAACGAAAAGACGGCTTTGACTGGCGTGAGCATGTTGAAAGAAGCGCATCTTATCGACACGGTCAAAGCGACGAAACAAAACAAGCCCGGCGCGGAGGACGAATTGGTCGCCTTGTTTCGAACGGACTTGAGTGCCGAGAATCTGCAACGTTCCTCGTTCTTTACCGCGCTGGGGTTGGCCCGCAGCATTTCCGTCAAAGGAAGCTGGTCGGCTTCGAAAAAAATCTATGCGTTGCTGTTCGAAGTCTTCTCCGCCAATCAGAAGAAAATGTTTGGGCCATCGGGACCCGACTCGCAAACGTGGCAGTTGATGAATCAATTGGCGAATGACACGGAGCGAGCGGGCAACAACACCGAAGCACGCAAACTTTATGATTTGATGGAACAGTTGTTTCATGAACATAGTGATCCGACCGCAGTGAAGATGGCGCTCGAAGGCGCCAATGCGGGACGTCGGCGTTTGGACCTGATTGGGAAACCCTTCGAAGTCTCCGGCGCGACGTTGGACGGCAAGTCGCTCGATTGGAGCCAGTACAGCGGGAAAGTGGTGCTGGTCGATTTTTGGGCCACGAGCTTTGGCCCGTGCCTTGCGGAGTTTCCCAATCTGGAAGAAAACCTGAAGGCGTATCGCGAGAAAGGTTTTGAGGTGATTGGCGTCAACATGGATTTTGAACGCGCGCGGCTCGACCAATTCCTCGCCAGTCACGAAATGCTGTGGCCGTCGGTGGTCAGCAAAACACCGGATCGACTACACCCACTGGTTGAGAAGTGTGGCATCCAGTCACTGCCGTTTGTCGTGTTGGTCAACCAGGATGGCGTCGTCGAAGAGCTACACGTGCGCGGCGAACGCCTCCGCCTCAAGTTGGCCGAGTTGTTGGGGGAACCACAGGCCACGACGGACGACGAACAGGTAGGACGGATTGCCAATCCGTCTGCTCATGATACAGACGGATTGGCAATCCGTCCTACGACAGTACCATCTCCATCCATCCTCGGCGGACATTTCGTTTTCTTCGGTCCCGATGACGACAAAGAGCCGGAGGAGGAGAATCCGTACCTCGCCAGCAAGCGGCTCGACACGGACGAACTGATCGATTTTATCCTCGACATGGAAGAGAAACCTCGCAGCATTCAGCGCCGCCCTGGTTTTACGGAGGCCATCGTCGATGCGGCGGATCGCGTTCTCGCAGCCGATCCAAAAAGCACGTACGTTCGCATCGCGACAATGTCCAAAATCGCTGCCTTGCACAAGAGCGCGTCGTTTGGAGACGAGGATGCTGACAGGCAACTTGAAGTGTTCGTCGATAAAATCAAGGACAGCACTGACAAACGCATCGCGGCGGAAGTCAAGTTCTTGCAATTGGAACGCCGCGCGATCAACTCGGACGAATTGACGTTCGAAGAAATCGAAGAATTGCTAGAGGAATTGCAAGAATTCTACGCCAACGAGAAGCTCGAGCAAAAACACCTGCGGATGGCGTCAAGCACGGTCCACGCGATCAATCGATTGGATTCGAAGGATCCGAAGGAGAAAGAAAAATATGGTGACATGCGCGAGAACTACTTCAAGCAGTTCGGTGAATTGTTCGCCAAGAGCGACCACAAGGAACTCGCTCGCTATGGCAAGAAACTAGCCAAGTCGAAAGCCGCTACGACGGACTTAGTCGGCAAACCGCTCGAATTGGAAGGAACCACCGCGCTGGGCCAGGCGTTCAATTGGAAAGCGTACCGAGGCAAAGTCGTGGTCGTCGATTTCTGGGCAACTTGGTGCGGTCCCTGCCGTCGCGAAATGCCGCACGTCAAGGCGTTCTACGAAAAGCACCATCTCGACGGATTCGAAGTCGTGGGCGTCAGTCTCGACAAAGACTTGGAAGCCTTGACCGCCTACATCGATGAAAACAAAATCCCGTGGGAAAACCTGTCCGGAGAAGACACGCAGCAACTCGCCGAAAAATACGGTGTCCGCGGAATTCCCACCATGATGCTGGTCGATCGCGAAGGCAAGATCGTCGCCGTCTCGCACAAAATCGGCGACCTGACCGAGCAGGCAGAGAAACTGCTCACTGAAAAGGCAAACTAACTTGGACCTTGCTGATCTGCTTTGTTAAACAGATCTAGCAAGGACAATTGAAATCCCGGCAGCACATCTTGGCCGTCGATCGTTCCGTCTGGTTCAATCTCAATGACGTTTTCAACGCCCGTGAATGCTTGAGCGGTGTGCGTTTCTGGATCGATGTACCATATTAGCCGCACACCCGACTCGAAATACCTTCTTAATTTGCCATCCATTTCTCGCTTGGTATTTGTTTCCGAGAGAACCTCAATCACTAGATCTGGAATCAAGGCGGGAATCGGTCGACGGGGTAATCTTTCTTTCGGCCACCGATCCCAACTGATGAAGGAGACATCGGGAATCTTGACGATTCCAGGGAGGATTTTAATCGTTCCATCTGCACCAAGCACTTTTCCAAGATCGTTTTCACGCAAGAAAACACTGATTTCCGTGATGATGATCCCGGCCAGCATGGATTCATACCAACCCGTTGGTTTCTCCACAAGAATTCCATCTTCAAGTTCGCACAAACGATCTTCGTGAGCTTCGATCTGAATGACATCTTCTTCTGTGGCGCATCCTGGCGGGGGAACAAGCCGAATTCGTTCGAGTGGGATTCCGCATGAGTGCTCCTGTAAATCAGCAAGATTCCAATTGGCGGGAAACGACATCTGTGGTGTCCAGGTTGTCGGCGAAGAGACTGGCGGTGATGTGGAAGTTTCGATAGCCACCGTTAGTAGTACCTCAATATGTCACTTAACACATTGTCGTGCAAAGAACGTGAATTATCAACTCGCTCGGTACTCACCTACTTTGGCATTTTTCCCGATACAATTTCCTGCTCCCACTGGTCCATTAACGGCCAATCGACCGCGCAGGTTCCAAAGTCGGCCATGTGGCAGTAGCCTTCGACGCGTTCTATCGTTTTGTCGAGCAGATCGTTGTCTTTGCGGAAGATCGGGCCGTGGCTGGGTAACAGCCATTCGACGTCGCTTTCGCGGATGCGCCGCAGCGACTCGACAAACTTTGGCAGGTTGCTGCCATGATGTGCGTCGATCGCGCCGACGCAGCCGTCGCGGTAGATGTTGTCGCCGCTGAACAGCAAGTTGTTCATTCGGAAGGCCAGTTGAGCGTCGGTGTGGCCCGGCGTCAGCCAGACTTCGAGTTTGCAGTTGCCCACCTCGATCGTGTCGCCTTCGTCGATCAGATGGTCGACTTTCACGGCTGGCATCTCCATGTAGATTTCCTGCGCCTCGATTTCCGCAAATGTCTTCAGGCGATCGCCTTTCGCCATCGGCTGGGCGGCCAGCTTGTGAGCCGTCACGGTGCTGCGCAACATCTGTTTTGTTCGGGCCAAACCTTGAATATGATCGACGTCGGCGTGCGATGCGATCAGCGTTTTGCATCGTGAGAGCGGAAAATCGAGCTGGCGGATCAACTCGATGATCTCATTCACGTCATCGTCATAGCCGATGTCGATCAGCAGCCATTCGTCCTGATCGTAAACCAAGTAGACGTTGCAACCGACGAGAACCTGTCCAGCCTGATAGTTGATTTCGATCACGTTGGGAAAGACAGGCTTGCGTTCGAGCATGGTTGGAATCCTATTCGAGGTTCAATAAGGATTGTAGAGACACGCTCGATGACCATCAACCTTCGGCCGCAACGACCGAAGCGAGTCCTTCGCGATACGTGGGATACCGAAGCGCGACATCGAGTTCTGTGACGAGGCGGCGATTGCAAATGCGTTTGTCGCTGGTGGCGCGAATCGCGGCGGGTGCGTCGCATGGTGGATCGACGAATTTAGGTTCTGGCAAATCGAACAGTCGTGTGACTTCTCGATAGTAGTCGCGGCGCAAGACGGGCTTGTTGTCTGTGACCAGATACGTGCGTGGCGCGGGCGCTTGTTGTTCCACGGCCAAGACGATCTCAGCCGCGTCATCGACGTGAATCAAGTTCAGCATTCCGTGGCTGGGCACGGCAATCGGTTCGCCGTTGGCAATTTGCTGACGACGAGGCACGCGGCCTGGACCGTAGATACCGCCCAGTCGCAGAATGTTTGTGCGTTGGCCAATCGGGTGCCCGGCGAGGAGTTGCTCGGCGGCAAGACACGCGCGGCCGCCTTCGCGCTGAGGCTGGCAAGGCGAATCTTCGTCGATCCACTCGCCATCGGTCTGTCCGTAAACTCCCGTCGAACTGATATAAATGAATCGTCCCTCCCAGTCGCCCAACCGCCGTAATACATGGTTCAGCCCGTCCACATAAACGTGGTGAATCGATTTTCCACCGTCGCGATCGAAACCAACCGCGAACACGATGGTTTCAACATCAGTAGGAATACTAGCGAGCGAATCGGGGGAACAAATGTCGGCGACGACCGGGCGAAGGCCCATTGTCGTCAATTCGTTTGCGCGTTTGGACGTCCGTGTAACCACATGGACTTCATCACCGCATCCGAGCCACCGGCAAGCGACCCGCCTGCCCAGATAGCCGCAACCAAACAAGAGCTTTGACATTTGCGTAAATCACGAATTACGAATGACTAATGACAAGTGTTGTCCGAATGAGAAATCTCCCAAACACGTCGCATCGGATTCGTCATTTGGGAATTCGGCGTTCTTTCGACATTGGGTATTTCGTCATTTGTCATTCCACTAGGGCATTCGTTACTACAATCGGTTATGATTTAATAGCTAACAAACTCATCCCTCCGCGGCCATGAGTTGGTGAGTCTATTGATCTTACTGGAAGAGAAAGCAATGAAGCAATTCCCGATGCACCGTATTGCCCGTCAACTGCTCGTTTTGATCCTTGTGCTCAGTTTCCTGCCGGCACGAACGAGAGCCGCCGAACCGGCACCGGAATCAGGCGATGATCTGCAGACCATTTTCGAGGGTGGCATCCCCGACGACCTTGCCGATCTCAAGGCGATGGAAAAGCATGTCCAGGAACTGGCTAAGAAAGTCATCCCTTGTACCGTGGGCGTCGCGGTGGGAAACGCTCAGGGTAGTGGAGTGATCATTAGCGAAGATGGCTATGTGTTGACCGCGGGCCACGTATCTGGTCGTCCCAATCGCAATGTGCAATTAACTTTGCCCGACGGCAAGAAAGTGAGAGGCAAAACATTGGGGCAAAACCGCGGAATTGATTCCGGACTGATCAAGATCACCGACGAAGGAAAGTGGCCACACCTCCAAATGGGCGATTCCTCCAAACTCCAGCAAGGACAGTGGATCGTCGGAACGGGACATCCCAACGGCTATCAAGAGGGTCGCAAGCCCGTCCTGCGTTTAGGCCGAGTCTTGGCGAATCACAGTTCGGTCATCGTCACGGACTGTACGTTGGTTAGCGGAGATTCGGGTGGACCGTTGTTTGACATGGACGGCAAAGTCATCGGCATTCACAGCCGGATCGACAACCCGTTAACATCGAACATGCACGTTCCTGTGAATACCTATTTGGAAACATGGGACCGATTGGCAAAAGGCGATTCTTGGGGCAACTTGCCGGGACGCGGACCTTTTATTGGTGTGCAAGGCGACCCGGAGGCGGACAATGCAAAGATCGCTCGCGTCTATCCCAAAACACCGGCCGCCAAAGCGGGCATGAAAGTGGGTGACGTGATTACGAAATTCGACGGCAAGGACATCCCGGATTTCGCAACACTTGCCACGTTGGTCGGCAAAAAGAAGCCCGGCGACAAGGTAAAAGTTGAGGTCTTAAGGAACGATAAGACTCAGCGGTTCAACATTGTTATCGGACGTCGGGGATAGGAATTTCGCTGAACGGTGTGCCACTGGCTCTGCCAGTGCCTTCGTGGCAGACAAGCGATTACGCTGGCCAAGCCAGTGGCACAAAATTACACTGGCAAGGCCAGTGGCACACGAATCGAGTTTCGCTAACACTTCGGAACGATTTATGAATACCAACTTTCGAAAACTGCTCGCCATCTTCTCTCTCTTCGCGCTCATTGCGGCTGATATTCCATCCGTGCCCGCGGCCGCGCCAAATGACGAAGGCTCTCAAAAACAAGACAAGCGAGACGGACCGCGAAACCGTCGCGCTCCAGGCGGTCGCATCACTCGTCCCGGCGAACACATTCGCAACCACACCGGCGTGCGGATGGCCTTTACCAGTGTCGTGCGCGTGCCTCGGCAAAGCACCGTTGCCGTGCTGTCCAACGGCAACCGCATTGCTTTGGGAACGATCGTTGATGCCAACGGGTTGATCCTGACTAAAGCCAGCCAACTTGGCGAATCGACGGAATGCGCGCTGGTCGACGGCCGAAAGTTTGAAGCGAAAGTGATCGGCACGCACAAAGACTCTGATCTGGCGATGCTGAAGATTGACGTCCAGGGTTTGGAGGTCATTCAGTGGCAGGATGGCGATTCACCGATCGTGGGCAGTTTTTTGGCGACGCCGGGAACTACCAGCATCCCACATGCCATTGGTGTAGTCAGCAACGCACCGCGCGAAATCCCGTCGCCACCTGGCATCCTTGGCATTTTGCTCGAAGAAGATGAAAGAGGGCCGAGAATTGACCAGGTGTTGCCGGACAGCGCCGCGGAAAAAGCAGGCTTACGAGTGAACGACATCGTCGTCAGCGTCAACGGCAAGGACGTCGGGAAACGCGATGAATTGATCCGCACCGTTCAACAATACAAAGCAGGTGACAAACTCAAACTTGCGATCCTGCGTGGTGAAGAACGCAAAGAGGTCCCCGCAACGCTGGGAGATCGCATGAATTTGACGGAAGAAGGTCGGCGCGGCATTTTTCAGAACACCCTGGGCGGTCCGTTGAGCAAGCGTCGCAACGGTTTTCCATCCGCGATTCAGCACGATACGGTGCTCAAGCCGGAAGATTGCGGCGGTCCCATTGTTAACTTGGATGGCAAAGCAATCGGAATCAATATCGCCCGCTCGGGCCGAGTCGACAGTCTCGCGCTGCCCTTTAGCGTCATTAAACCGATCATCGAAGAACTCAAGGCGGGCAAACACGCTCCCATATCTGTCGGATCGGATTAGAACGCAAACCACCATGCGGTCGGGAAATAGGCATGGGTTTAATCATTCTGGCCGTAATCATCGGAGGTTTGTACGCCGGCGTAAAGTGCTTTAACCATTTCGCATTAGAGCCTTTTATTTCGCCACGCAGTCAACACCTGCCACCATCGCAAAAGTTTTACTTGGTGGATTTCCTTTGCTTGGTGGCAATGATTCAAATCCCGTTTGCAATCATTGGTGGAAGTTTCTTTAACACGAACAACTATGTTTTTGGGCCTGTCTTGGGAGTCAGCGCGGCCATTTTGTTCTTGGCAAATTGGCTACGCAGTACAGCGATTCTCACCGCGAACGGCATCAGTCAGTCAACGCGGCGAGCCGTGTTCATTCTGGTTGCATTCCCGCTTGCTTGGCTTGGTGGTGCGACGGCCTTTTATTTGGTTATGTTTCTTCTTGGCCCTTTGCCCCTTCACGAATTGCGTCCTTTGCGAAGCCCGCCAATTGTAATTCTCGCCGCGGTTGTTTTGCCGATTGCCTTCGTGCTCGTGCTTTGGTTGTCGAAATGGGTTTTTCAACCAATCAAGCTCGAGGACACCAATGAGAATCACGATGGAGAGGCATCGTCATCCAGTGCACCGGGCTCATGATGCATCTGATTCGATTCCAAAAATGCGCTGAGCATGATTTGCGCGGCCAGCATATCCAGCCGTGCCTTGCGTTTCTTTTTGGTCAAGTTGGCGGCACCGAGAATCTGTTCCGCTTGGACCGACGTATAGCGTTCGTCGTAATAACAGACGGGCAGCGACGTCGTTTCGCGGAGCCAATCGCCAAACTGCCGTGCTTCACGCGACTTCTGACTCTCTTCTCCGCTTGCGTGGACTGGCAAACCCACGACGAATCCGACGATCTGTTCCTCGTCGACGAATTGATGAAACCAACGAGCATCCGCTTCAGCGTTCTGCCGTGTATAGTTGGTGTGCGGGCTGGCGAGAATTCGCTCGCGATCTGTGACGGCGACGCCGACCCGTACGGTGCCGTAGTCGATTCCAGCCAGACAGCCTTCGTTCGGAATCTCGTTGCTCATCAATTACAAGTGTTCCGTCCAGTCGTTTTCTTTCAAGAGTTCCACGACTTTGCGTACCGCTTCCTCGTCGTCCTTGTTGGCCACAAGCGTTGCGTCGGGTGTGTGGACGACGATACAGTTGTTCATGCCGAGCGTCACCACCAGATGCTCGTCGTTGGTTCTCACAATCGAATTGGTGGTGTGGACACCAAGATGCTTGCCGACGAATGTGTTTCCATCTGAGTCCGTGCCGCGCAGTCGCGCTAGTGCCTGCCAACTTCCCACGTCGTCCCATTCGTACGGCGCTTCGATCACGACCACGTCGTCGTACTGCTCCATCACGGCATAGTCGATCGACTTGCCGTGGATCGCGGAAAACTCTCGGTCCAACACGGTCGCATAATCGCTGGTGCCGATCGCTTCGCCGATGGCTTCGAGATGGCTGAATATCTCGGGTTCAAATTTGGCCAGCGCGTCGAGGATGGTCCGCGCCCTCCAGACAAAGATTCCCGAATTCCAGTAAAAACGGCCGGTCTCCAAATATTCCTCGGCGACCTCAGCCGACGGTTTTTCGCGAAAACGGCTGACTTGAAACGTTGGCGGTTGGTCGCCAGTGGTTGGTTGTGAATCTCCGCGCTCGATGTAGCCAAACGACTCAGCAGGATACGTCGGACGGATACCGAACGTGGCGATGCGCCCCGGATGGTCGTTGACCAGCCCGGCGGCGTAGTTGATCGCCTCGCGGAATTTTTCGGCGGGTTGAATCATATGGTCCGCCGGCATCACCGCCATGGTGGCGTCTTCGTCTTGATGGCTGACCAGCATCGCGGCC
Organism: uncultured Pirellulaceae bacterium; assembly: GCA_964343305.1. GTDB lineage: Bacteria > Planctomycetota > Planctomycetia > Pirellulales > Pirellulaceae > CAYFJO01. The sequence goes on from CAYFJO010000014.1 coordinate 16,161, forward strand.
AGCCCAATGCACGGTGCTGTGTCGCGCCGGCATGGCTCGCCAACGATCGCTTCCGGGGGCAAATAGGGAAGTTGTTCGTGGATCGGCGCGACCAGACGTTGGTTTGTCACGATCAACATCCGTTCGGGCGTCACCAGTTCGCCTAACCGGCCGGCCGTCGCCTGGATCATCGTTTCGCCGCCCACGAACTCCAGCAACTGTTTCGGCGACAACGCTCGGCTAGCGGGCCAAAATCGTGTCCCCGAACCACCTGCCATGATCACAGCATGCAACATAATTCAATCGTCCTGCATGGAAAATCCAAGAAAAACGGCATCAGAAGAGCCACCCCTGAACAAACGCGTAGGCCAACAGACACAGCAGCGGAAAGCCGACAAAGATTGCCCCATAAGTAAAAATCGTCGTCCAGATCCGGCGAGGCCAACGTGCCATTGGAGATATCGGTTATGGTTTGAGTCGAATGATATTGAAGATTGCCTCTTCATTATTCAAAGAATCCGAATTGAAACCAAGTCCAAAGCGTACCAATGGCGCGTTATATTGGCGCTCTTGTACACAGTTGGTTTCGAAGAGCAGCCCCGGCTGCTGAACCCAATGGCAAGACGGAGAACACCAATGAGATGGTCACAACAAATCATGCCTGTCGTTCTCGTGGCAATCCTGACGGGCGTCGTCCAAGCCAGAGCACCCCGTCCGAATGTCCTTTTGATTTTGTGCGACGATCTAGGCTACTCGGACATCGGCTGCTATGGCGGTGAAATACACACGCCCAGCCTGGATGGCCTGGCAAAGGAAGGCCTGCGATTTACGCAGTTTTATAATTGTGCGGTTTGTGTCACGACGCGAGCGGCATTGACCACGGGCCTGTATCCGCGTCAAGGCAGCGGCGGTTTGTTGCGGAAGAACATGGTGACGCTTGGCGAAGTCCTGCGCGAGGCGGGCTACAACACAGCACTAACCGGCAAGTGGCATCTGGGAAGCGAGCCACCCAAGCGGCCAATCGATCGCGGATTTGATGAGTATTACGGCTTACTCAGCGGCTGCTGCAATTTCTTCAATCCAGCGAAGCAAGATCCCATTTTCTACAACGGTGGTAAGTATCGCCCGTTTGCCCACAACAACACGCGAATCACTGAGTTCCCGGACGATTTCTATTCGACTGATGCGTTTTCCGATCACGCGATCACAACGGTCGAGCGATTCTCGAAGAGCGATAAGCCGTTTTTCCTTCACTTGTGTTACACGGCGCCGCATTTTCCGCTGCACGCATTGCCAGAAGACATCAAACGTTATCGAGGCAAATACGCCGACGGCTACGATCCTTTGCGAAAGCAACGCCACCAGCGGCAAATCCAAATGGGACTGGTCGATGCATCGTGGACGCTGTCGCCTGTCGACAAAAAAACGGGCGATTTTCGTTACGATTACGACGTCGTTCCGTGGGACGAATTGGAAGAGCGCGAACGCGAAGAACATCGCATGGAAGTTTACGCCGCCATGGTCGACCGCATGGATCAGGGAATCGGCCGTGTGCTCAAATCGCTCAAAGATTGCGGCGTCGCGGACAACACGATCGTTTTCTTTTTATCCGACAACGGCGGGTGTGCATCTTGGCCTCGCAATGAAAAGGAATTCAACGAATACAATCGCGACGTACCGGTCGGCGACACACGCGGATATGAATTTGTTGGCAAAGCGTGGGGTTGGGCGCAAAACTCGCCATTTCGGCGTCACAAAACTTGGACTTACGAAGGGGGCATTGCGACGCCGATGATCGTGCGTTGGCCGGGCAAGGTTCAAGCAGGCAGCATCACACATCAGCCGGGACATTTAATCGATTTTATGCCGACCTTGCTGGAACTTGCCGGTGGAACGTATCCCAACAATTACCATGGCAACGAGATTCTGCCCGGCGAAGGCAAGAGTCTGACGCCGATTTTGCGCGGCAATCAGCGCGAGCCGCACGAGTCGCTGTGCTGGGCTCTGATGGGCAATCGCGCAATTCGACAAGGTGATTGGAAACTGGTGTGGGGCGCAAGCGACAAGCGGTGGGAGTTGTACAATTTGTCCAAGGATCGCACGGAGACGAACGATCTGGCGAAAAAGCACCCGGATCGTGTCAATACAATGGTCGCCGCCTGGCAGCAATGGGCCGAGATGTGCGAAGTCAGCGAGACCAAGTAGTGCAAACACAGGCCGGAACGAGTCACGTGCAATTTCGGCTGTCTTTAGAGGGCATTTCAAAACCCGACTCCATCGTAGCTGCGTTTGCCAGAACGCGGGGATTTCCAGCATTGGTCTGCACTCTGGCGAGTGCAGCTACGGTTTTGAAACGCCCTCTAGTCCCTCCGCCCCATCCCAACTACCGCAGCGAACCATTGAGTGAGGCTGCGCGATGGTGGCGCATCCTGTGGCGGACTTTTTTCCTCTTCGTCTTGCTGACTCAGATTCACGGCGTTTTCAAAGATTTGAAATCCGTTTTCTGTTTGAAATCGGCAGCCAATTGAGTAACCGAATTTGGTGGAAGCTCGCCAACGGGCCTCGGCACGGATTTCCACGAACATCCCGTTGGGGCAATCCAGTTGTAAGCGGAGATTTTCACCTCGGTTGATTGGCTCTTGTGCGAACATGCCAAAGCCACCTTGCGAGTAGTCATCCAGCCGCACGTCGACCAGTTGTTTGGCATCTTCGCGAATCACACGCGCTTGCATCGAAATCTTTTTACGCGGCTCACGGCGCCGCTCCAGAATTCCCGAATCGACGATCGCCTCGTAAACTCTCTCATCCAAATCCTGTGCCAACGCACAGCCGATGATCAAGTTTCCGTCGCCGCGATATCCCGTCCAACACACCGACGCGGCCTCGCCAACGTCAATGCCTAAGTCGTCGGACTGAATGCGAATCCCGATCGCTTCGCCAATCTCGATCTTGCTGGGAATGTAGAGTTTCACGCCGCTGCGAGACAAATCGAGCAACTGGCATTCTTCGCCGACAAGCTGCTCATCCATAAGCCGATAACAATGGGTAACAATGCAGCGATCGTCGACCGCGGACATTCCCGTCGTGTATTCATCCACATCTTCGAGCTGCGGTACGGCCGCGGCACGTTCTCTTTCACGGACTAGCAAGCGGTCTTCGCGGCGCTGGATGAGCCTACGTAGCGTTTTGATCATTGGGGTCAACTCCTGGTATGCGGTGAGTTGCCCCAACTCACGAATTTTCTCACTGCCAACGAAAAAAGGTAGCTCACGCGAACGAGATTACGGAACCCAGAAGTCTGGAATTTGCCGTTAAATACGGCCGTTGGGGAGCCAAACCACCCAGCATAATCGTTATTACCCATCGCCCAACGCGATTTACATCACCAGGATGCGGCGCACTTTGGTACAAACGTACTCAATGTCGTCGTCCGTCATTTCGATTTGATCGAGGTTGATGTAGCCTTCATCCGCGTGATGCGATCGGGCAACGACAGTCGGATTTCCTTCGGCCAAGGCATTGGTGAGCGACTCGGCGGTGTGCCCGCAAACGTTTGGATCAAGCGTCAAACGAGGCCGCGAAAACGGACAGCCATTCGGGTCCGGATCGACCGATAACGCCAGGCCGGGGATTCCCGCCAACCGATCGATGATCGCGTTCATCTTGCGATCCTGCTCAACCGTCCAGGCGTTCATGTCCTGGCGGCTGCGAAACTCGAGCGCTGACATCGCTCCGACGATGGCTTCCTTGCCCGCCTTCATCGGTCGCCCAATGCCGCGGTTTTGCAAATAGACCGCATCCACCAATTCCTTTCGGCCCGCGACAATTCCGCCGGTCGTTGAACACAGATACTTGTGCGCACTGACGATAACAAGGTCCGCCCCTGTATCGATCAATTCACGAATCCGCTGGTCTTGGGCCGCACCGTCCACGATCACCGGCACGTCAAACGCGTGCGCCAGTTTCACAACCTCGGGCAACTTCACCCAACCAGATCGAACCGTGTGATGTGATTCGACGTGGACAATCGCGGTCACCCCGCCGCGCGTCAGTTCGTGCCGCAGCTCTTCCACCTGACATCGGTTGATCACACCAACTTCAACGGCTTCGGCTCCCGCCAATCTAATCGTCTGTGTGATTGGATTGCCATAGTTGACACAGTGGCCTTTTTGAATCAACACACGGTTCGCCATTCCCGAGGCATCCGGAAGCTGCAGGACTTTTGCGACATCGTTGCCCGTCATCGTGGCGGCGACGCACAATGCGATTCCTGCCGCGGTACACGCCGTCACACAGCCACTCTCAGCACCCGTGTGCTCAGCAATCACCCGCCCCGTCGCTGCCTGCAATTCGTCGAGCACAAAGAAATGTTTCAACGACTCACTGGCCGCTTCGGCGATCTCCGGCAACACAATCGCGCCGGCCAGCGCGGTCATCTTACCGCTGGAATTGATCACGCGCCGTAAACCGTGCTTCTCGAAAAGGTCCATCACACCCTCGTTTCGTTTTCCATGTTTTACCGCCAAAACTTGCGAAGCCCGCAGCCATCGCATCAAATAACGTCAACCAACATCTCAGCATGATAACGAAATTCCCATGAAGTGCGACATTTTGATCCGCGGTGGCGAAGTAGTCGATCCATCGCAACAACTGCGCGGCGTGCGAGACGTGGCCGTCACGGGCGACCGCATCACGGCCATCGCCGAACAACTGCCCGGGGTTGAACCTCGCCACACAATCGACGCCCGTGGCCTACTCGTTGTGCCCGGCCTGATCGACTTGCACGTGCATGTTTATCAGCACTCGCCGTTCGGGCTGGCCCCCGATCCGCTATGCCCCGCCGGTGGTGTCACCACGATGCTCGACGCAGGCACCGCGGGTTCGTACAACTTTGGCCCCTTCCGCCGTGAAACAATCGACCGCGCCCAGACGCAGATCTTCAGCCTGGTCAATCTCTCCTGCATCGGCCTAGTCGCCGCCAATCTAGGCGAGTTGATGGACCGCCGCTATGCCGATCCCGACGGCGTCGTACAAACCATCGAAGAACACCGTGACGTCGCGGTCGGCGTCAAGATCCGCGCGGGCAAACACATCATCGGCGACGGCCAACAAGGCTGGGACAATTTCCGCGACGCCATCCGAGCGGCCCGCGAGTCGGGAACGTGGCTGATGGTCCACATTGGCGAATCGCCCATGTCGATCCCCGAAATGTGCGAACACCTTGCTCCGGGCGATTGCATCACGCATTGTTTCAAAGGCGGCAGCACGTGCGTCACCAACGACGACGGACGCATCTGTGACGAAGTTCGAGCCGCGTCAGATCGCGGCATCATCTTCGACGTCGGCCACGGCTTCGGCAGTTTCCAATGGCAGGTTGTCGAAGCGGCGATTGAACAAGGTTTCGAACCCACGACGATTAGCACCGACCTACACACCAAAAACATCCACGGCCCGGTCTACGACATGCCGACAACGATGAGCAAATTCCTGATGCTCGGTGTGCCGCTGGATCGCGTGATCGAAATGTCCACCACTCGCCCCGCAGCGATTCTCAACCAAGCAGACGAGCTAGGCACACTGAAAGTTGGCACCGTCGCCGACATCGCCATCCTGGAGCAAAAACAGGGTGTCTTTGCGCTGACCGACAGTTATGACCAAGTGCGAACGGGCCACGAGTTGCTGATCGCAACGACAACGATTCGACGCGGCGAGATTGTTCCCGGAGGCGGTGGAATGCGAATGCGGCACTTGGCATGAAAGCGTACCAGACGTTCTTTTTGAGCGGAACATAAGATGAACGAGCAAATCGATTCACCGTCGTCATTTCCCGATTGGTTTATGCCCTGGCCGTCATTCGAAGTCGATTGGTCGCGCGTGGGTTTGCTGGTGATTGACTTTCAGAATTACAGCTCCAACCCGGATTCTGGGGTGACGCAAATGCTCATCCAGCAGTTTCCCAAGACTGCCGAGTACTACGTCCCGCGAATCAACACCGCCGCGGCCAATGCGCAACGACTACTCAATAAATTCCGCGAAATGAACCGCGAAGTGATCTTCACACGCCACGGAGCCCTGTTGGCCGACGGTCGCGACATGATCGCTCGCCGCCGCCAGCGCGATCGAGATTCTGTCGAGTCAACTGACCGCCCCACACTCTGGTCCCGAGGCAGTTTCGAACATGAGATCGTCGCGCAGCTCACGCCGCTGGCCGACGAGTTGGTCATCGACAAGAACGCCAGCAGCCCCTTCAACGGAACCGGCATCGATCAATTGCTGCGCAACTTGAACCTGGAAACGCTGGTCATCGTCGGCATGGCCACCGACATGTGCGTCGAAACAACTGCCCGCGACGCAGCCGATCGCGGCTACAACGTCATCGTTGTCGAAGATGCCACCGCCACCTTTTTCGCTGAGCATCACACCGCAGCGCTCTCGGCCCTGGCCCGCGTCTACACACAAGTTTGGGACGCGGATCGCGTGCTGCGAGAACTTTGATCAGCGTGATTTTGGCGTTTTCACTCCATGGCAATGGTCACGAGCAAAGGTCGTGAATTCGCAACACACCTTCATTCGCTCTCTAGCCTCACCGCCCTCTGTCCGTTATTTTGTTGGTTATGAACACCACAAACTCTAAAGGCGGATTCCCAACCAATGTCAACACGTTGCATGGCGGCATGGTGGGAATGGGGATGATCTTTGACGAAACTTATCGGCCGTTTTTCGAGGCGGCGTTCAAGAACGGCGTTTACGATCGGCGGTTTGGTATTTGCGACGTGCAACTGGCTGCCGTCGCAAGCCGCACGGGACGACGGGCAGACGCTTATCGCGACGCATCGCAAGGCAAAATCGGGCCATTTGAAAGTTTCACCGAGCCGGACTCCATTGGGCAGTTGCTCGGCGCGGGTGTCGACTTCGTTTGCGTGGCCACGCCCGACAATCGTCACTTTGAATCCGCCAGTGCCGCGATTAGTGCTGGCAAGCATGTGATAATTGAAAAACCGTCCGTGCTGTCGCTGGCCGAGTTGGACGAGTTGGAGCGGTTGGCCAGTGAGCACAATGTGTTGGCCAAGATCGTATATCACAAGTTGTACGATCCCGATCACAAAAAGCTGCGGACGTTGGTCCACGACGGAGTCTTGAAACACGTCAACAATGGCTACTGCACGCTGCTGGAACCGAAGCAGATTTCCGGCGACCAATTCGCCGAGTGGATCATCGGGCGCAACCCTGGGACGTACGTCGCGTGCCACTACATCAAACTGATTGATTTCACGTTCGGCGGCCGGCTGAAGAGTGTCGCATGCACGGGCCAGCGGGGACTGGTCGGCGCGAACGACGGGCCGACTTGGGATTCGACGCAGCTTCGCATGGTCTACGAATACGACAGCGGCCGTGAGGCAGCTTTCGACATCCACACAAGCTGGGTGACTCCCGACAATTTCCCCGGCTACGTCGAACAAGAAGTTCAATTTCGTTTCGACAACGGAGTCTGGAACGGCCACAGCCGCCGCCGCGGCGTCGAATGCACGATAGAGGGCGAGACACCGATCACAAAAAAAATCTCGATCAACAACCACTACAACGGCGAATTCTTCGAACCCCACGGCGAGCGCACACAACGCGGCTACGGCGTCGAAGTGATCGAGCGTTTCGTGCGCGAGGTTGGCTACGTCGAATTCGGCGGCTCGTCGGACGATCGCGGCTCGCGGCTCGATGAAATGCAGGCCCTGAAATACAACAGCGTCAGTGCCGACCGACAATGCGTCGCCACCGTCCATGCAATGGAAGAGATCCTCGCCCGTCACGCAGCCGGAACACCAGATTGCGTCGTGCATGTTAACGACCAGTGCGGCGGCCTTGTCCTCTACTCTCCCGGTTCTAGTGAACCGCAAGTCTTGTATGAACCGAAAGTCTGAAGTGCAGGACGGGCACTCTTATCCGTCGATTGCCGTTGTGGATCGACAGATCAGAATGTCCGTCCTACGAAGAGGAAAGAAAGCATGCCCACAATACTACCCATTCATCACGCTGGCGAAGAACAATCGAACGATGCGCGCGACCGCGTTGTCAACGTCGAGCCGGCGGCGCTACGCACTTATACTCCAACGCTCGCCGTCATTGCTAAGAGTGAAGGTTCGTACCACTGGACCACCGAAGGCCGTAAGCTGGCAGATTTTTCATCGGGCGTGCTCGTCGCCAACTTGGGTCACAATCCCGCGCGGTGGTGGAAACGCGTGCTCGACTACATGACCTTGTCGAACCTCGATGACTCCAAACCGTTTGTCGCCGCAGCACCGCTATCGGCGTACAACGCGGTCACCGAATTGGACGTTGCCGCCAGCGAACGGTTGCTTGCCAATTTGAACGGCCAACCCGGTGGCGATCGCATGCAACAAGTCATGTGGGCGGCCAGCGGCAGTGAAGCAATTCAAAAGGCGTTGTGGTCGTGCATGGCACGGCGACCCGGCGAAGACATGATCATTGCCACACGATTTGGCTTTCATGGAAAAAAAGGGTTGGCGGGCGCGACGACGGGGAGCGAAAAGGATTTTGAGCGCGACGATCGTGTGCGATTCATCAGCTTTCCGATGGAAGATTGCAACAACCTTGAACGACGCCGGCAGCCGATCGATCTCGCGCCCTACGAGGCGGAACTCGAAGCTTTGTGGAACGAGTTCGGTTCGCGAATCTGTTGCCTGCTCACCGAGCCCTATCTCGGCGGTGGTGGTTCTTTTCATCCTCAAAAGGAATACATGCAATTGCTCGAGCACTTCTGCCGCGAGCATGATATTCTCTTTATCCTTGACGAAATTCAAGCCAACTTTGGCCGGACGGGACCGATGTATGCGTTTACGCACTATGGCGTCGAACCCGACATCGTTTGTTTGGGCAAAGGGCTGGGCAACGGCGTTCCCGTCAGTGCGGCGGTTGGCCGTACAGATGTCTTTGACAATTTAGAGTACGGCGAAGCGTCGGATACGTGGAGTGCCAATCCGTTGTCGTCGGCCGCTGTTTTAGCAACGCTCGACGAGTTCGAATCGACGGACGTGATTGAGCAAGGTCAAAAGCTGGCCGAAGTCATCGAGGCGGGTCTGGTTCGGCTCAAAGAAACTCCGATCATCGGCAACGTCCGTGGTGAGGGATGCGTCTGGGGAATCGAGTGCAACGACGTCGGTTCACACGCTGCCGCTGATGTGGCGAACGCTTGCGTCGAAGCCTGCTATATCGGCGACGAGCAAGGCCGCGCGATTCATTTACTAGGTCCGCTCGCCGGCAAAGTGGTTCGCGTCAGTCCGCCGCTGACGATGGATTTGCATGAGGCTCGCGATTGTTTTGATGCGATGTTCGAGATTCTCTCGGAACTGGCATCGCGGCTAATAGATGCGTAGGTCCGCGTCCAGGCATGTCTAAGGTATTTTCATCGAGCCAAGCCGAAACGAGATGCGCGTAGTCCGTGAAGGTCATTTCAGGTTCTTTTAATCTCAATTCACGGCACAGGTCCGGCAACTCTTTGACAAATAGTTTGAACTGACGATGAATCTCAGCGCCGCCAGGAATTTGAGCGTGGTTCGTCGAAGCGCGTAGCCAATCGCGAACAACCGAGATCACCTTTTTCTGGCTATTGCCATGCGCTTGAACGTCTTGACCGGAAATGTCGGAAATGTCGGAAATGAATTTCCGGTACCGATGTTTGGTGGTGTCGACAATCAAGCAGTTCTTTTTTCGTTGCTTCCCGCTGCCAAACTTCTTTGTAGCAAGAAACATGCCGAGTTCAAGCGGCATGTTGAAACGCGGCAATCTTGTTTTCGTATCAAGGTCGGTGCGGGAGATGTCGTGAATGCCAAATTTGCATTCGCCGATGATCTTGAAGATTTTATCAATTCGGACTTGACTGCCGTCATCAATTTCCAACGCGCAACGCGGAATAAACCCACAGTCACTAATTGAGAATACGATGGCACGAAACAGAGGTTGGAACTTGTCATCAAACGGGCAATTGACAAACACGTTGCGCGAGTAGGTAGTTTGAGCCATGAACAGCAACGGGGGTGCGTACGTCAAGCAGTAGTTAGGGCTTACGACCCGCACGAACACTCGACATCGAGATTCTGCGGGCGGCAGCTTCTGACTCTCGTGCCGCTTTGATCTTTTTCACTGCCCGAACAATCATGGCGCGGGGAACGGTGGGCTTCGTCTTTGGGTAGAGAATGATCCGACGGGCGGACTCTGTTTCGTTATTTGGCTGGGACATACGGACCGATTTCTCTACGCAGTGAAATGAATCTAATAAAGGAATTGTAGGTAGCCTACTGTACTAGTTCAACATGAATTTGATGGTGGTTGGGTGTGTGACCTGCAATCCATGGTCAGGTTTACGACCTTCTTGACAATTCCCAAAATCTTAATACTTTGTGATAGATGGCGTAAGGATCAGCGGTGAATAAGGAATTTTCGGAAAGGAATCTCTCCGTGCCAGATTCTCATAGCGAGCCGAATAGGACCGAGGCGGCTAAATACGTTGCAAAAACCCTCTCCATTCAGTGCGATTCCTCAAAAGACCTGGTCTTGCTAAAAGCTAGCATTCTTTGGCTGCATTCCGTTCAATGGCTCGTGCGACACTTGGATTCAACGCATGAATCCCTTAAGGCACTGATTGGATTCATCGAAGGTGAAAAAAGTTTTGATGTCGATGCACTCGACGACTTCCGCCAAATGTCTAACCATCTTAGCATGCAGTTGAAGGCCAAGATTGATTGGATCTCAATCGAAGCCAACCATTGGAATGAGTTGCGCAATATCACGAATCAAGTGAATACGGTCGCAGAGACGTTTGGTGCCCATACTTCCAATCAAGTGGATGAATGCGCCCGAAATCTGGGTAAGCAATTCCTCAACAGTGAAACGGAACTTTCGGCGGATGAGATCATGGATGCGCTCAAGACGTTTCCTGAGGAACAGAAGCGTCAACAGGACGTGGAAGTCCGCCGCACGCTTGACGAACTCAAAGAACAAGCGAAAGACACGCAACGAGACATCGCACAGTTGCGAGGGGAATGTGCCGAGTTAAATGCATACCTTGCCAACCAAGTGATGAAATTTGAGATCACACAAAAACAAGTCCTTCAAACGGACGAAGAATAGCGTCAGCAACAATTGCGACGAGGAATGTAGTTCAAATGCCAGCAGCCGTGCCAGTTGATGTGATTCACATTTCCGATCAAACATTGCGTGATGAGCGAATTGCATGCTGGTTGTTGGCATTCGAAATTTATTTGAAGAGGTTGAAGCGGACAGATGTACATTCGAGTCCGTACTTCAAATTGGCCAAGAAACTTTGCCGCCGTTCACGCCTGGTTGATCTGGGGTTTACGTCTGCCATTTTGGTTGACTACGAACAGGCCAAAAGGGCGGGCTCACTCTTTCTTGACGCCTTTGATGCGATACCGCTCGATACCGAACAAATCATTCGAGAATTTCGGCAAGCGATCGGAGATCGAGGACATAGGATTCGAGCGGCCGTCGAGAAGTTTGAGACGAATTTTGATGACCCGATACGCATTTCATCCGCTCGTGCACTTGGAATTTAACCGGCAAGTTGAGTTCATCAAACGGCCTTAACTTAGGGAGTCGTCCCTTTGTTGACATGATGGCAGGCTGAAATGGTAACCCCATACCGTCTCATGCAATTAGCAATCGACAAAGCACGCGAAGGGATCGCGGCTGGCCAGTCACCTTTCGGGTGTGCCATCGCCAAGGACGGCAAAGTCATTGCCGCGTCGCATAACACCGTCGTCGCGACGACGGACATCACAGCCCACGGCGAAGTGAACGCGATTCGGGCCGCGTGCTTGGAACTGAACCAGATCTTGCTGGACGGCTGCATCGCCGCCACAACTTGCGAGCCGTGTCCGATGTGTATGGCGGCGTTGCATTGGGCGCGCGTTTCGACAGTCTATTACGGCGCGACGATCGCCGATGCCGAACAGGCGGGATTCAACGAATTACAATTGCCCGCCGCCGAGATTCTCAAGATTGGCGGCAGCGAAGTGAATCTGGTTGGCGGAACACTGAGCGATGAGTGTAAAGCGCTATTTCAAGAATGGCTTGCCTCGCCGAATCCGCGGACGTATTAACCCGCTTCGTGCGTGACCGTGACACTAGTGGTGATACCGCCGCGTGCGGTAAAGGCGGCTACCAACGTCATTCGCCGTGGTTTGAGCACGGCGACCAAATCGTCGAGAATGCGATTCGTGACATTTTCGTAAAAAATGCCCTCGTTGCGGAATGCCAGCAGGTACAGCTTTAAACTCTTCAGTTCAACGCAAGTTTTTTTGGGAGTGTAGGTGAACGTGAGCGTGCCGAAATCGGGTTGGCCGGTCTTGGGACAGACAGATGTGAACTCTGGACAGACGATTTCGATCGTGTAATCCCGTTTGGGGAATTCGTTTTCAAATGTTTCTAGAATCTCGCGAAACTCTTCAGGCATTCTGCGGTCCTTTCGACTAAATGGCTATTTTGTCATGATGAAGTGGAGTGGACAACCTATTGTAGGGTGCGTGAAACGCACCGAACGCAAGACGTCGAAAAAAATAAATTCATGGTGCGTTTCACGCACGCTACGAAATGCGAATTGCTGAAATTTACAAATCGGTACAAGGCGAAGGGCGTCTAACGGGGACGGAAAGTGTTTTCGTGCGCGCGTCGGGGTGCAATTTGCGTTGCTGGTTCTGCGATACGCCGCACACTTCCTGGCATGCGGAAGGTGATGATCTTTCGGTGGACGAGATCATCGTGCAGATCGATGAATGGTTGTGTTCACATGTGGTCATTACCGGCGGCGAACCGATGTTATTTGCGGAGTTGATCCCGTTGTGCGAACGATTGGGCAAGCTTGATCGGCATGTGACGGTTGAAACCGCCGGCACGCTTTATCTGCCGGTGCGATGCGATTTGATGTCGATCAGCCCAAAGCTTTCCAACTCCACGCCGCCGCTCGATGATGCGCCGAAATGGCGGAAGCGGCACGAACGTTCCAGATTCGCGCCCGACGTCATTCGCCGCTTGGTGGATGAGCACGAGTATCAAGTGAAATTCGTAGTAGATGCCGAAACGGATTGCGACGAAATCCTGGAATGCTTGCAAAAGTTTCCAGAAATCAACAGGGAGCGTGTGCAATTGATGCCGCAAGGCACAGAGATCGACGAACTGCTTCGGACGAGCGAGTGGTTGCAGCCCTACTGCGAAGCCAACGGTTTCCAGTTTTGCCATCGACGGCAGATCGAATGGTTTGGGCTGGTGCGCGGAACTTAATCGCGCAAAAAGGAAGCCCGGCAATTTTCCAATCACCGGGCCCCGGGTCAAAGTTAAAATGCGCCGACATCCTCTTCGACGTCGGCTTCGTCCAAATCATAATCATCGACATGGTAGGCATCGTCGACCCGCGCCGCATCGCCGTCATCGTGGTTATCTCGTTCCAGCCGGATTTGCTCTGGACGCCGATGGTCCAGCATCGAGTCGATCGCACCTCCCAACCACAACGATGCAAACGGAACGTTTTTGAAACGCCTTGATCCGGACCGTGTGCGGTGCTCGATGTCCGCGGCACCCAGAACCAGCACTTCCAGCAAGTCCTTAATCTCGCGTCGCAGCGTGCGTGCAAAGATTGGCTCGCGGGTCGTTCCCCACAGGAATTTGTGTTCGTAAACGTACGATTCATCAATTTCCACGCGGTGGAAGAACCACGCCCAGACGACTTCGCTTATGATCAGCAGCGCGAAAACATATCCCGCCACGAGGAAGAAGCCTGGACTTACACTCGCGCCGAGCGAAGCGATGTGAATCGCCGCTTCAGCCAGCGGATTCCACGCCAACTCGATCGTCGAAAAATAACTGGCACCCAACAGAGCGATCACGGCAACGGCAAGCACTGTCGTGCGAATGATGTTGAAGTTGTACAGCACCGCGACGAAACAAACGATCAACGCGATGAACCAATAGAACAACAGCAATCCCGTGCTGACCACGTTGGCTTGAGCAAGGAAGTAAAAGATGAAACTTCCCCAAACCATCGGGTGCATGTAAACCGAGTCGCCGTACCAAATGAACTTGATACTGTAAACTCGATCGCGGTCGTGGATCACCCGGCTGACCAAATAGGAAAGAAAGTGTTTCTCCACGGCCTTGACCGTTTGGACAAACGGCCACGTGACCAACCAAATGGGGAAAGTAAACAGTACCAGTGGAAAACTCCACCAAACGCTTCTGGCTCGATTTCTTGCTTTACTCATCATTTGACCCTCCGTATGCCACACAGATGACAACGTGCCGTCTGTATAGGTTCAATG
>CAYFJO010000014.1:30584-60962 GCA_964343305.1 uncultured Pirellulaceae bacterium
TTTGACCCTCCGTATGCCACACAGATGACAACGTGCCGTCTGTATAGGTTCAATGCACTATTCGAACCAAGGATGAGAATCTTAGGCCGATTTGGTTGAGCCGTACGCGCTAGCGTCGGGCTTTGCCCGCGATGCCCACTTTCTTGTAACGTCCATGGCTAGCGCCAGCGGCTCAAATCATCAGTTTTGATTACCCAAAACCTCGTCGATTTCAGCCACCGCGGCTTGGAGAGATCGCGCGGCCATTTGGAAATTCGTGTGACTGGACACTTCGGGTTGGATCTCCAAATACATTTCCGTGGCCTTGCGAAGCTTTGAGAGTTTTTTCTTTGCTTGTTTAAGAAATGCCCTGGCATCACCTGCCGTGCCCGGTCCGCCCAGCGCCAACATATAGTCGTACAGCGTTCGATGCACGTCCTGCAGATCATCATCGTCGTTGGTTTCTTCGCTGTGTTTGAGAAATGTCCGGACCATCCACACGTGGCTGAGAAGTGTGTCGATACGCTGCATGGCTTCCATCGGTGTCATGGCATCTAGTCTGTGAACGGCAGTTCGTATTTCTGCCGTGTGGCGACGGCTTCTTTAAAGTGTTGACGACAGACCGAAACATAACGCTCGTTGCCGCCGATTTGGATTTGGGCACCTTCTTTGATGGCGTCGCCATGCTCGTCAACTCTCAGCACCATCGTCGCTTTGCGGCCACAGTGACAGATGGTCTTGATCTCAGTGAGGTTATCGGCCCAAGCCAGCAAGTGCATACTGCCTTCGAACAAATTGCCTTGAAAGTCGGTACGCAAGCCGTACGTCAGCACTGGAATGTCAAGTTCGTCGGCGACGTCACTGAGTTGACGGACTTGGCGTTTGGTCAGAAACTGCGCTTCATCCACCAAAACACAATGGAGCGGCGATTCGTTGTGGTGCCGGCGAGTGAATTCCAACAAATTGTCGACCTGGGTGAACGAATTGGCTTTGGTCGATAAACCGATTCGCGACGTGATATTGTCATCGCCATCACGTGTATCGAGTTCGGGCGTGAACACCAATGTATTCATGCCGCGCTCGCGATAGTTATAGTTGGATTGAAGCAGGATTGTTGATTTGCCTGCATTCATCGCGGAATAGTAGAAATAGAGCTTGGCCATCGTTGGCCATATTAACTGAAACGGGCGACTAGTAACAGGATTCTAAATAAAATGTCCGACGAACCCTCGATTGTTACGACAAACACATTGCGAAAGTGGATCACTGTTGCGATCGGACTAGCGATCGTTGGCGCGGTGGTGTTTTGGTACTTAACGCGAGACACGCTGCCGGGCGTGATCGTGATTGCGACGGGGGAACGTGGGGGCGAATACTTTCGATTTGCACAGGCGCTAGAGCAACCGCTTTCGCGACGCACGGGCGGGCGCATTGTGATTCGCACGACACACGGATCTAAGGACAACCTGTCGAGCATCAGCCGCGGCGCGGCCCAACTGGCCATCGTGCAATCAGGCTCGGTGTCGATGGACGAGTTGGACGTCGTCGCGCCGCTGTATCCCGAACTTGTTCACTTTATCGTGCGGCGCGGTTCTGGCATTCAGTCGATCGCCGACTTGGCGAATAAGAGAGTTTCTCTGGGAGTGCCTGGATCGGGAATGCGCCAAAGCGCGGTCCAAGTGTTGGAGCACTACGGGATCCAATCGAACAGCCTCGTCGACAACGATGTGTACTTTATGGAGTTAGAGAACGATAAGACCTATGATGCGGCAATCGTCACGACGGGGATCGGAAACCGGGACTTGGATCACTTGTTGCGTTCGGGCGATTTCGAATTGTTGTCCATCACGGATGCCAAGGCTCTTGATTTACGAAGTCCGTACTTCCGGTACTACGAGATTCCGTCCGGACTTTATGCCGAGCAGCCGGCCGTCCCCTCGACGACTGTTCGCACGGTGGCAACGACCGCGTTCCTGGTCACACGGAAGAACGGCTCCAACTTGCTGGTTGATCATGTGTTGGCTTCGCTGTACGAAGAAGACTTGAAGCTCTTGGCACCGACGCTGATTCCGCGACAGGAGGCCAGCGACTGGGTTTCCGTGCGTCTCCACCCCAAGGCAAAGGATTGGATCGCCCCGCGTGACAAGCTCGGTTGGGTCGCCAACGTCATGGAGTCTCTGGCCGCCACCAAGGAATTGCTTTTCGCTCTGGGAGCGGGCCTCTATCTTTTTTGGTTGCGCTGGCGAACAAGAAGAGAGCGAGAACGCTTAGCCATGCTCCGCCAACAAAAGGACCATCTGGACATGTTCTTGGTCGAGACGCTGACGATCGAAGAAGCTCAAATGCACGTGACGGACACAGAGAAACTGCAAAGCATGCTGGACCAGATCACGCGGATCAAGTTGCGTGCGCTGCGCGAGTTCACCGAGGAAGCACTGCGAAGCGATCAGGCGTTCGCGATCTTTTTGGGCCAGTGTTCCAGTTTGATTAATAAAATCCAACTCAAGATCGTGACCTACTCGAGGTCGGACGAATAGCCCGCCACCTCTGCATCTTGACCGGCAGAAACTTGTACTGGGTCGAATTAGTGAACGCGGCGAACAGGTCACACGTCGTCGCGCCAGCCGGAGCCAACCCAGGGGATTTCCGCGTGGTTGTCGATTCTTAGCCGCAAGCTGAGTTGGGCACCGTGGTGATAAATGTGCCGGATGTTATAGACATGCAGCTCGGCGCGGGTCGTCTTTCGCCGCGCAAACCCCGTCGGTCCCTCGAGCACCTCGGCCGTTTCGGCAGCGATCACTTGTTGCGCTTTGCGTCGGCAAAAATCCAGGTACGTCAGCAGCGGAGCCTTCTCGTAGGTCGACGTTGGCTCGCGAGGCTGAAGTTGTTCGTAGTCGCCGAAAAAGTCCTGGTTGTCTTGATGAAACTTCTGCTCGCGGATCGTATGCTCGCTGGGTTCGAGATAGTAATCGGCAAAGAACAGCGTGTGAAAGACGACCTGGCTAAACGGGTACTTTGCAACGGGCTCCTGCCACGCAGAGTCAGGGCAACGGTCGATGCACAGATGCATGGTACAGAAGACCGCTTCGTATTGGTTGCCGATGAGTTGCTTGAAAGTGTCGAGCATCATTCAATCCTGGTAAATCACTGCGAAACACGCCAACGCGTATTAAACATCCACATCATCATGGCCAGCAGCAGCATGTTCATGCCGATTGAAAACACCATGTACATTCCGAACAGCAACCACGCTTCGGGCTGGTAGCCGAAAAACCATCCCGTATGACTGTAACGCTGCTCAAACGGCCCACTATCTTCCAATTCCAGCGGCACGGAAAACGCCGCCGAGAACGGGCTCATCAATCCCATCGTTTCGACAACTTCGGTCGCGGAATCGTTCGGATAAAACGTGTTGGCAAAGAAACTCATCGCCAAAGGGCCACAAAACATCACCATGATGATGAGATACGTGGCCATCAAACTGACTGACGTTCTCCGCATCAGCACACTGCAGAACAACGCCAACATCCCGGTGGTGACGCAGGTCATCAGCACGATCAAAATGTAAGCGATGATGGCCGCAAAGTTTGACCAATAAGCGGTGACCATGACACAAGCCAACGCTACAGGCCACAACAAAAACATCGTCAAGACGCTGGACACGCGCAGCCCGGCAATCAATTTTCCCCACAAAATCTGCCAGGGCGAGATCGTTGTCGTCAACAACAAGTCCAACGTTTGCCGTTCGCGTTCACTCGTCACACTGCCCGCGGAAAAAACGGGACCGACCAGCATGTTGAAGATAACGACATAACCGATGTACCAGGCGGCAAATTGTGGCCAGATATATAGACACGCCGCCATCAGCGGAATGGCCAACAACATACTGACCTGAATCACCAACCGCAGCATCAGCGTCCCTTGGCTGAAGATTTCGCTGCGCATTTCTTTGTCGTAAACCGGATTCGCCCCATCGTCCATCAACGTTTCGCGTTTCGGCGGAGCGAACAGTTTGTCCGGGAATTGATCGCGATTGATCACCAGTCCTACGGCTTGTTGCGCTTCTTCTTCCAGGTCCACCACCTCCTTGCCTTCGCTGCCCACGTCCGGCGGGTTCAGTAACCGCGAACTGGTGTTGAAGAACAACGCAATACAAATCGCCGCCCCAATTCCAGGTAGCACCGTGATCACCAGCATCAATCGAAACTGTCCGTGTTCGCCCAGCCAGTGCCAAACCAAAACCCCGATCATTGCCAGCGGCAAAATCAACAAGTACGAAACGACCAACGATGCCGCGGTCCGCTTAAAATAACTGCTGCATGCGATGCTGATCATGCCAAAAGTGATCACCGAGACCAGCAGCGCGAAATACGCGGCCAGCACTTCCAAAAAGTCGACGCCACCCAGCGGCAAGCACAGCATCACAATCGGCAGCGAAGCAAAAATCAACACGGCCAGATGAGCGAGCGACGCGATCAGTTTTCCCAACACAATGGCCGACGGCCGCAGCGGACTGGCCAACAGCATTTCGTATGTCTTACGTTCTTTCTCACCTGTCACCGTACCCGCGGCAAAACTAGGTGCCATCAGCGACGCCAACATGTATTGGCCCAAAAAGAACAAGTCGGTCAACTGTTTCGCCGCCCCTTGATCGACCGAGTTGTACGACAGGTCCAGCCGCGTATCTTGTGGCCAGGCAAAATAGATCACGGCTCCCAGCAATGCTTGGTACAAGAACAACAACGCGAACGCTCGCGGCATTCGCAAGTTGACGAGTAGTTCGCGTTGCAAGACGGGATTTTCGATCAAATACATGGCATGATTCTAAACAAATACCTCGATGTTGTGCGACGAATTGGTGCGATTTGAAACAAATGGGATTTGCATGCCCACTTTGCGGCGGCTCTAAACATCCAATTAGCTATGCGTTTGCTGGCTCCTACGTTATTATTGTGGAATTGGAATTCACCTTTGGCAGATACGATAATGAGCATTTCATTCCAGTGTCCTCAATGCGCCAGCAAGTTTAACGTGGCGGCGAATCTCGCTGGGAAGAAGGCCAAGTGCAAGTGTGGCAACGTTATTGTGGTGCCGTCCGTGCACGCGGTGCCTGCTCCAGCGCCGGTTTCTGCTCCTTCACCATCGGCAATCCTGGTTCAGTGTCCTTCTTGTGGACAACAACATCAGGCCAGCGCGGCCATGGCTGGCACGATGGCTCGCTGCGGTTGTGGTGCCGTGCTTCAGATTCCCCATCTCAATCCAGCAGCGGCTGCGCCTCAACCAGCCGCGCCGTTTCAAGCTCCGGCTGTACCAGCGCAGCCGGCCTTTCAACAACCAGCCGCGTATCAACAACCGGCTTATCCCGCCGCTCCGGACCCGTTTGCCGCTCCACAACCTTACGGACAACAACCATTTCAACAGCAACCAGCATCTCACGATCCGCTGTTGGACGACTTGGCCGCGGGTGAAATGATGTCGCAGGCGGTCTACCAACCGTATCCTCAGCAACAAATGCAGCAGCCTGCCGCGCCGGTGTCAAACCAGCAGTCTGAAGATGCACTCCTCAATCAATATTTGCATGACGAGGATTGGAAAAAGCCCGATCCCAACGACGGAGACGGCGGATCGCTGGAAAGCGGCATGATGAACGCCGGATTTCTGGGCGGTTTGTTTTTGTTCGTCGGCGGGATTGTTGTTTTTGGTGCTTTATGGATTTCCGGCTGGATTTGGCCATACGCACTGGTGATCAGCGCGTTGGGATTAGTCTCCATGCTGAAGGAACTATTCACCTAGCGCAAGTCCGTCTCGTTCCAGCGGCAACGTTAGACAATGCGGGCCGCCATTGGCGCGGACAAGTTCGTGCGACGCGAATGTCTGCACATCGACTCCTCCCTCGCGTAACGCTGCCATCGTGTGATCGTTGCCTTGATAGGCGACCACATGGCCCGGAGCGGTCGCAATCATGTTGGTCGCCATGAACCGGCTTTCGCGAATCACACGTTCGACAACGTGACGCAGTTTGTTTTCGTCGGCCTGTGCGTTGCCACCGACGTTGATCACGGCGCAGCCAGACTTCTTCAAATAGTCGACCAGTTTCATGCGTTCAAATGATTCGTCTTCGTCGCCTGTGCCGGCTTGGAAGCGGCGTAGCCAGCCGACGTTTCGCACTTCGGTCAACAACGCCGCCGCTTCGGATTTTTTGAATTGATCAATGCGGGCGAAGCCGAACAAGATTTCCAACAACGGATTTCGATCGACATGTTCCTTCTCGAGCAAGTAGGGAACTGCGAGCACTGTTTTGCGATCTACGAAATTCACCAGGCAATCCAGATGATAAAAGATCAACTGCAGCCCCTCCCATTCACCCGGTTCCCATTGCAGGCTGGGCATTTGAACCGACAAAACGTCCATGTCCAGCATCTTTGCCAGCCGGCTGGCAGCCTCGACCTGCGATGTGTTGCCGACGCCGACCAGCAGTGTTTTGGCATCGAGGACCATGACATCGCCGCCTTGCAAGAAGACGCCTTCTTTCGACGCGTCGAACAAGACCGGGTATGCCCGCAGCGCCGCGGCGTACTTAAACATGAATCGTGCCAGCACCGCTTCAAAGGTGCGTACTTTGTTGTTGAAATTACAAAGCACCACGCCACGCGGCGTCATGACGGCCAGGTCGCGCGTAAAAAACATCGAAGTCGCCGGTGCAATCAGCGGCCGAAAGTTCTTCGATTCGTCTTTGTGATAAACGAATCGATCTTCGCGACCCAGCAGCGTGGCTGCGCTGACTTCTTTTTCGTGTTCGACCAGCGGTGTTGCTTCGGCTCGCAACCAGCCGTGAAACGTTTCTCGGCGTCGTGCCTCAGCGATGGCGTCATCGAGCAATGATTCTACTTGCAGCACTTCGGCTCCGGATTGCCGAAGCAGTTTGACCATCGCCGCGTGTTGCGGTCCGGCTTCCTTACGCAACAATTCCCAGGTCAACATCGAATGGCCACCCAACATCATTGGAAACGTTTTCCGCGTTTCCTCGCCAGGTGAGTGCACGATGACTTTGCGGAGTTTGCCGACTTCCGAGGTGACAAACGGTTTCGCACTCGAAGTCCGTTCCGCCGAGAAGGCCGGAGAACTAGATAATCCGAGCACCAGCGAAGATTGCAGAAAGCGGCGACGATTCATCAGCCCAAATACTCGCGCATCATCAGAATTGTGTTTCGTGTGCCACTGGCTCTGCCAGTGTTCTTCAACTTCTATTGCGTCTAGCTTGCAGCACTGGCAGAGCCAGTGGCACACAGGTTTACTTCACTTCTACTTTGGCCCAGAACGGATGTTGGCGGTCGCCGCGCGTGCGGACATCTTCCAGCAAAACTTCGGCGCTAGGCGAAATCTGACGGATGATCCGTTTGCGTTCAGCGGCGATGGTCACTCGTTCGTCGAAGTTCACCATTTCGGGTGACAGCCACACGGTGGCGCTGCCGGCTGCGGTTTTCAAGACGATGGTGTTGCTGCCACCGATCTTGCCTTCCGTGACGGCTTCACGAGCCCCGACCCGCGGCCATTCCAGCGGAGCGACGACGCTGCGTTCGGGCAGGTTGTCCAACTCGGCCCACCAGAAAAAGTTGTCCCATTGTCGCATCGTGACCGCTTTGAAATCCTTTGGAAAGAAATCTCGCTTCTGAAAACTCATCCACTTAAAAAGGTTTTGTACTTCGTCGTGGAAGTGTTCATGTCCGCGGCCTTGATATTGCACAACGGTCACGTCGTAGCCGGCATATCGCATGTAGCGGTTCAAATCCATCTTATTGCGTTCCATCTTGTTGCCGTCCATTTCACCACAGACAAAATACATGGGCAAAACATTGCGGGCATTTTCGTAATACCGCGAGACATACTTGTCCGCCGTGGCGACGATTGGCATCACACCGGCCCAAAGGTCAGGGTGCGCCAGGCCGATATCCCACGCCGCATCGCCGCCCATCGAATGTCCCGAGAGAAAGACGCGATCGGTATCGATGGAAAACCGGCTGCAGGCATCGCGTAACGTGTATAACACGGCGGCATGCTCGCGAGCGGAGTATTTGTATTTGGTCTGATGTTCCGACGTCCATACTGGTGCGATGATGATCGATCCGCGGCGCGTGGCTTGCCCCAGCCGCATCCCGCGCTCCTCGCTGTAGGAGCCGGCAAACCAATCGATCTGTTGCTGGGGCGTCGTACCGGATCCGTTCAGCGTGATGACGCATGGATAGCGTCGCTGGGGATTGTATTCGGGCGGCAGTTGCACGTAGTAGGTGAAACCCGGCTGACCAGTCAATCCCGGAATGGTCAGTTCATAAAACCCTGGAATGTTTTGTTCGCTTGCCTGTGTCTCGACGACCGGCGGCAGGTGGGCAACGATCTTGGACAGATACGACGGATGGCTGCCTTCCAGCGATTCGAGTTTTTTCAAGATCTCTTTTCGTTCGTGAGGCAGGTCGGAACGAAGATACTGGCGAACGAGGTTCCGCACCTCGACCAAGTCCAACGCGACGGCAATGTTTTCCGTGCCGCTGCCGCTGCCGAGCAACCAGCCGCTGATCGCGAGGGCAACTTTTTGTTCCGCCGTGAGCGACGGATCTTCGGACAATCGCAAATAGTCGGCCATGCGATTCAGCGAGTGAATGTTGAGCAGTGCTTTGATTTCATCGTGAGCATTGTCGATTTTGGCTTTGAGTGCTTCGTCTTTGATGACCTCAATGTGCTCCTTTAACAACTCAAAGACCTTATCGCCCAACGCTTGCGTCTCTTCGTACTCCTCCAGAATCTCGCGGACTTCCAGCAGGATTTCGCCAGCAACTCCGTTAGACGGGAACCCCTTGAGCATTCGCATCGCCAACCGATGTTGCCCCGCTTCTCGTCGCAGCTCGATTTCCTGGAGCAAGCGTCGCGCGCCCGATTGGCGCAAGGCGGTGACTTGCTTGGTAAGTTCCCGCAGTCCCGGAAAATCCTTGATGACTTCTTTTAGCTCGGCTTCCGCATCTCGATGCCGATTGGCTTGCGTGTAAAGACGTACGATTCGCAGCCGATCCGCCGAGTTTTTGGGATCCAGTGCACCGCGCAAAACTTTGCTCAACGTGGTGCGTGGAATCGAACTGGTCGCGACACGCATGTCCCAGACATAGGAATGGCCGCCCAACAATCCCTCGACTTTGCAGTAGTTGGGCGTGACGAGCGTGATCCCTTGGATGATCTCCACGTTGTCTTTCGGCGTGCTCATCACAAAGATCCGACGTCCCCACTCGTCAAAGGGCGTCACTTTTACGATTGGTCCCACACCACCAACGCGTCGGCCCGATGCTGCCACGCGCTGCTTGATGCGAATGCGTTCCTGGCTGGCAACTTCGCCTTCGGTCGGTTCCACGGCGAGGTTGTTGGTCGACACAAAGACGCGACGTAGCTCGTCATCAATGAGCATGACCTTGGACACGCGGACGCCGCCGGCCGCCGGAGTGGCCTTGCCGGGATCTTCGCCAATCGCGGCGATCTTGCCCAACCGGCCTTCCACTTGCATGCCGTTCTTCAACGTCACGACACCGGCAACCAGCAAACTTGGAATGATGGAAAGAACAACCGTGGCAAAGACGATGCGCACGAACGGAACGGGACGAGAAACTGTGACTTGCATGTTTTCGCTTCCTCTTCTGGAAATGTGAGGAAAGACAGCACGCTTGGCCCCCGTCAAGAGAGCGCGTCCTTCGCAATCACCCCCGATCTGGCCCGATAAAGGGTCTCGCATTAAGTACCATTGTGACCGATGGCCGGGATTAGTCAACGAAGGTTTTGCGGACAATTGGCGACTTACGACCGTTGACAGAAACCGCCAAAAGCCGCAAAAATACCGACGACTGGATTCATCATGCAATCTTTCCCCGGCTGTCCAAAAACTAGTCCTTCCTCGTGCCTTCTGGTAGTCTAGGAGAATGTTCAGGTCGTTCGTTTTTCAGCGAAACGAGCGGGTTCGCGTTTAACGGCAAGCCGAAGGCGACAGCGTTTTAAGACGATCGCTTTGGCTGGCCGCAGAACGAGAAGATGCACTCGTTTACCCATCCACCCCCTACCGCGCTTGGCGATCGCCCGTCTCATCTATGTCGATCAAGTTCATTTGCGATCAATGCAGCCAGGTGCTCAAGGTGCACGCCAGCAAGGTGGGCGCCAAGGTCAAGTGCCCCAAGTGCGAAACGAAGCTGACCGTCCCGTCGGAGAAAAAGGCGGCCGACGCGGTGGCTCGTTACAAAAAGTCGGTCGATGAATCGGTGGGCGGCGATTCGGATTTCGATCCGTTCTCACAGTTCGCCGTCTACGATGACGACACCGAGCTGGTCTACGAAACCAGTTCGCCGCAAAGCACGCGCGCAAAAAATGTGGTCGTCGATCGGTCGAAGGTCGCCGTATCACGGACGATTCTCTATATCCAAGGTGCGTTGCTGGGAATCGTGGCGATCTTGTTTTTCTCGTTGGGTTTGGTCGTGGGCGTCGATTATAGTTCCGAGGGAGGCGGGGCACCCGATGAGCCGGCACCGGCCCGGGTCACCGGGCGTGTCGTTTACGAAGACGGCAACCGGCACGAGCCAGACTCCGGCGCGGTCGTGATCCTAATCCCCTACGGTTCGCAGCCGCCCGAAAAAATCTTGCCCGACAATCTGCGCCCCGATGACGAACCGCCGGCTGACGATCATGTCGGGCTTAGTATCATCGAAGATCTAAACGGCGCTTATTGCCGGACCGATCAAGACGGCAAGTTTAGCGCAACAGTGCTTAGTCGAAAAAGATACTACGTCCTGTACATCTCCCATCATGCAATTCGCAGTCAAAACGAAGTGATCCCAAACGACACGAGCCGCTTACAGATGGGCACCTATTTCGTGCAAATCCCCGAGTTGCTCGGCAACAATGAATATAAGTGGGATGTACGCGATATTTACGGAAACAAAGAGTTGCCCGAAGTGATGTTTCAGTGACACGCTGGAGTTCCGAAGTTTTCTCAAACTTCGAAAGTTGCCTCCCAAATGCGCCGAGCTATAAACTGTTGGCATCAATATCTGTTGCTGCCCATCATGTGGCACTCGATAAACGGCCCACCAAACTGGGCGACGACCGCGCTATCAGTGAATGGATGTAACCAAATCGCGTAGCGGCAAAATGTCGATTTCCTCCGTCGACATTTCTTCAGTCGAAACTGCCAGCGGATCAAGCTCCCCACGACGGATCGCAACATCCGCGGGTGCCGACACTCCCAGCCGAATGCGGTTCCCCTTCACTTGCAAAATCTTGATGACGATTTGGTTGTCCAACACGATCGATTCATTCTTCTTGCGAGTCAAAACTAACATGGTTCGTTCCTTTCATTCCTTTGAAGGTCGTTTGCTTCTGGGTGTAACCCTGAAGATGCGTTAAAGTTACGGTTGTCAATTAATGGACCAGAACACAGTCGTCTGATTGCTGTTGCACGTCGTCGGCTTGCTCTTCTTCATCCGGCAGTTCCCCAAACCAGGCCGATTCGCCTTCGATGGGCGGTCGCTCGCTGAGAATGGGGTAGTTTGCGAGTACCACTTCGATCAATTGTCCGATCGGCTTTGGGCCGTGGTCTTGGGAAATTCGAGACAAGATTGGTTGCGGGTGAGTCATTGTTTTGCCTCTTGGGTGTGTGTTAAGTTGTTGTCTAATATGAGTGTTATCGTGGTACGATGGACACGTTTGGTCACACGCAGAAAAAATCGCAAAAACCTCGACCAAGTTTGGAGTGATCAACGATGGCGACAATGATTGTTGAAGAGGGCGGCCAGCGAATTGAACTGGCCAACGGGCAAAACACCATCGGACGTTTGGCCGATAATTCGATTCCACTGGCAGGCGGAACCATCTCTGGCAAACATGCCGTACTCACCATCGACGGAGCCAGCGCGTTCATTGAAGACATCGGCAGCCGCAATGGCACGTTTGTCAATCAACAGCAGGTCACGACTCGTGTGCCGCTGAATCACAATGACACAATTCACTTCGGCCAGACAGCGGTCCGCTTTGAAAACCTTGCCACAGCCGGTGGCTTGGCGGGTGCACCCACCGCCGGCGCCGGTCTACTGGGCGATGGCCCCGCGGGCCAACAGCATCTGGCGGACGCGGTCTCCGTCGGCGGTGACGATGAAACCGAGCCCACGATCACGGGCACCATCACCGGCACGGGTCGATTTGGTTTGTTGGAAGTCAACCCCGAAGCAAAGCTGAAAGCCGTTCTGGAGATCAGCAGCAGTCTGGCCGGCACGGTCGACCTCGAGTCGTTGCTGCCAAAAATCCTGGATACGTTGTTTGGGATCTTCAAATACGCGGATCGCGGCTGCATCTTGCTCAAAGACGATGCCAGTGGAGAGATGTTGCCGCGTGGTTTCAAACATCGCCAGCAAGGGGCCGACGCATCGGTCCGGCTGAGCCGCACGATTTTGAACAAAGTGCTCACCGAAAAGTCTGCCGTGTTATCGGCCGATGCGGCGACGGATGCGCAGTTCGACGCCAGCGAATCGATCTCGGAATTGAAAATCCATTCGATGATGTGTGCACCAATGTTGGCTCTGGATGGCGAACCAGCGGGCATCATCAGCATCGATTCACAAAATCCGCTGGGCCAGTTCACCAACGACGACCTGGACATCCTGATGACGGTCGCCGGCCAAGCCGCGTTGTCTTACGAAAATGCCCGCTTGATGCATTCTTTCCTGGAAAAGCAAAAGGCAGATAGCGAAATGGAGATCGCCAAGGGCGTCCAGCGTGCCCTGTTGCCCGTAGATTTTCCGAGCGCGGAAGGTTACGAATTCTTCGCGTCGTACGATTCGGCTCAGGCGGTGGGTGGCGACTATTACGATTGCTTTGCCCTGCCAAGCGGAATCGTCGCGCTGTCCTTCGGGGATGTGGCAGGCAAAGGCGTTCCCGGTGCTCTCATTATGTCGCGCATTTCAAGTTGCGTGCAAAGTACGTTGCAACACGTGCGCGACGTCGAACAAGCGATGCGTGCCATTAACGACCACATGTGCGACACCGCGGTCGAAGGACGATTTGTCACGTATGTGCTGTGCTTTGTCGACACCGTCAATCATACCGTCACCATGTCCAACGCCGGCCATATGTCGCCCGTCATCCGCAAGGCTGATGGCAGTGTCGAACTGTTCGATGACGAACTGGTCGGTCCGCCAATTGGTGTGGTGGAGGATTATCCGTTCCAAGCCGAAACCCGTTTGCTGGCGCCGGGGGATCTCGTGGTGATCGTGACCGACGGCGTGGACGAGGCGATGAACTTTGACAACGAGTTGTACACCACCGAACGAATGATCGAGTTCGTCAAGAACGGTCCACCCAACGCGGAAGAGATGGGCAAATCGCTGTTGGCCGACGTGCGGCAGCATGCCAACGGTCGCCCGCAGAACGACGACATCACGATCATGTCCTTTGGCCGCAACGCCCAGTAACGAATCCAATCGAACATCTGTGGGCAGTTGTTTCTTCAACTCCGTATTCACTATACTGCTTGCGAAAAAACCAGGTGGAGCAAGGACTGGATCGAAAGATGAAAAAGACAAAGGCCAAGAAAAAAGTTGCGAAAAAGTCCGCAGCAAAAAAAGCAGGCAAGAAGAAGACGGAAAAGAAGAAAGAGTCGAAGAAAGATACCGACATCACGGTGATGCCGCTCACACAAATCGGCGAAACGGCTGGTGCGGTCTGGCATGCACTCAACAAAAAAGGTCAACTGCCTCTCGCCAAACTCTCCGACGTCATTGATGCTCCGCGCGACGTCGTGATGCAAGCTGTCGGCTGGCTAGCACGCGAAGACAAAATTGAAATTGACGAAACAAACCGCGGTCAAATGGTGTCGCTGCGGCAAGGCTTCTAGTTCGGTTTATTCATGAAAGAGTAGGATGTGTGTGCAGGCCTTTGTGTTTCGGTGTGTTGCGCACGGCAACGGTTCACCAATTGGAAACGTGTCGCTTTAGGTAGGATTGGCTTGCGGAACACATCGCGGTGCGCTTCACCGTGCTCCACACACCCTACGTGAATCATCTGGGCTACGACGGCCAATTACTTTTTCTTTCGAGCTGCCCGTCTTAAAGCTTCGAGTTCTTGCTTGAGCGGACGCCAATAGGCTTCGTCTAACTCTTGCTCTTGGACTTGCTCGTTTTGCAACTCCCGGCGCAACGCAGATCTGCTGGCGGCAAGAGCTTCGGTCAACAAACGCCGCTGTGGAAGGGCTTCTTCGAAGATCTCCCGATGGGACGCGGTGAGACAAATCAGCACTGATCGCGGCAGAGAGTCGAGCCAGATTGTCGTCGTCCGCAACCAGCACGATGTCGCAGTCGCGACTAAACTCGGCCGCGCCGTAGAACACGCAAGCCTGACCGCCCATAAGCAGGTGCCGCACCTCGTGGCAGGAAAGCGTCGAAAGGACTTTGTGGATCGGGTTCGGGATCAAGTGAGCCCCCTATTCGAAGATAAAACTGCCAGAGCTTCGTCGATTCATGCCAGCGCTGAAGCGGCGTTAGACGATACCATTCCCGCCACGAATCTTCGTCATTTTGCGCAGCTTCCAGGCGGGCTTCTCGATCGTTGGCCATGCCTCCATTAAACCACAGCCGAGACAAGACAAGCAACCGCCATGTCATCGAGTGCTATCACTCCCATTGCATGCTGCCGCCCCGCGCGATTCCTCTCTGGGATCGGGAACACCGCGCAAATTCCAATCCACACTAACCCAACGCGCAAGCGAGGGGCGACGTCCAAGACCCCTCGCTTGCGCGTCGAGTTAGTGAATAATCCACGCTAGGATCACTCTGGCTTGATTTGACAGCACGTGTGTATAATCCCGCCCCTTCCTGCAGGAAGTTTTTTACACAGCGACGCCTATTCCGCTGGACCAATCATGTTCGGACATGGATGTCCGCATTGCGCGCCGAAGACGAGGGATCGTTTTGTGCGGCGCCACGAAAATGCCTTCTCCCGGCTGCTGCCGGTTTGCGTCTTTCTCTGCGCGCTGGTCGTCACCCTCCATCCCACTTTCGGCCAAGAAACCAATTTGCGATTGCGATTCGCTTGGGGTGGCGGACAAGCTCGTCAATGGCATGCCACGATTACAGTCGACAACGGAACTTTTTCGGATGCCAAACCGTTGGCGTTGGACCCGGACGTGCCGGGTTCAATCGATGTGCGGGACAACGAAGTGCGTGTTCATGCGCTCAGTCCGCGAGATTACGACGGCGTCGACCTACGTGTCGATGCTTCGCTGGAAGCCACGCTTGTCGTCGAACTCATTCCCGCTGATGCGCCACACGATCGTCGTCGTGAAGAAATCGTGTTGTCCCAAATCATCAAAGATCCACATTCCGTGGAAATTGACGACCGCAAGAACTTTCTGTTGATCCGGCGCTCACCTGGTGACCGTTTGCGGATCAACTTTCGACGTGATTCGCTGGTGTTCGCGCCGGGCGATCGATTTCCCGTGTCGGTCGTGCCTCATCATCCGTCGTTGCCACCAGGTGCTACGTTGCGTGGCAACATCCAGTTGCTTCGAGGCCGTACGGAAGCGGAAGTCTGGTCCAAGGCAGTGGAGGTGAAAGTCGACGCCAATGGCAACGCCGCGCCAATCGGGCCGCTGGATGTCGAAATTCCGATGCAGGAAGGCGTCTATGACCTGCGCGTCACGTTGACGAAGGCGGCGCGATTGCTGACGCCCTTTGCTCGCGGCGAAACGGTGCTACAAAGAAAAATCCAACTGGTCGTGATCGATCCGAAGCTTGTTGAAGGGGACGCGGGCAAGTGGCGAGAATTTCGCGCGTTTGATCCGGCCAATCCGGCCTGGTGGGAACGGCTGAAGAAATGGCAACTTCCCCAACTCAAACTCTTTGGCGATGGACCGATCGGCATTGGTGCGGACACGTTTTGGCACAACGACCAGCGACTCACAACGCTCGCGCCCAACGGCTGGCAAGCCTATCCGCTGCCCGTGGAAGTGAACGGGCGGCCGCACGTGTTGGAAGTGGATTATCCCAGCGATCTGCCGCAAACGCTGGGCATCAGCATCGTCGAGCCAAACGCCGCCGGACAAGTGACGCCGATCGGCCTGGACAGCGGTGTTCACGTGCCAGTGCCCGACGAAGGACACCCGCGTGAACCAACGATGCGGCGACACCGTTTGGTGTTTTGGCCGCGCAGCAGCAGCCCAATCTTGCTGATGAACAACCAGCACGGTTCGCGCAACGCTGTGTTCGGAAAAGTGCGCGTATACAGTGGGCCAGTCACGTTGCCACCCAGCGACGCGGCACGCAAGCCGTTTGATGGCCGGATGGTTGCAACTTACTTTGACAAACCGCTGTTCACGGAAAACTTTTCCGCTAGCGAAGGGCTTGATCATGCGAGCGGCACCAGCCGTAAAGATTGGGGCACCTTTTACATGGGCGGTCAGCGTCTGACGGAGTACTTGAACTACGTTGGCTACAACGCAGCCTTTGTTTCGGTGATGTGCGAAGGCAGCACCATTTATCCCAGTCGATTGGTCCAACCGACGCCTAAGTATGATCAGGGCACTTTCTTCACGACGGGGCAAGATCCGCTGCGAAAAGACGTGCTGGAAATGCTGCTCACCATGTTCGACCGAAAAGGTATAAAGTTCATTCCGACGCTTCGTTTCTCTAGCCCGCTTCCTGCATTAGAACGCGAAAGACGAAACCCAGCGAAGGCACCAGGTCTTGAATTGGTCAACGACCAAGGCATCGTCTGGCTGGAGCAGCAGCACACGCATCAAGGTTTGGCACCTTATTACAATCCGCTGGACGATCGTGTACAGACGGCGATGGTCGACGTAGTTGCCGAACTGGTCCACCGGTATGGCCATCACAAGTCATTCGCTGGCATTGCCCTGCAATTAGGTCCGTACACCTTCGCGCAGTTGCCCGGCGAAGGATGGGGCTTCGACGATCGCACGGTCGCGCAATTCACAAAGGACTCGGGCGTGGCGATTCCCAAACCGCCGCGCGACGTCAGTCGATTTGCGATGCGTGACCAGTTCTTGCGCAGTACAAAGGGAGCACGCAACCAGTGGCTTCAATGGCGCAGTAACCGACTCGCGCTGCTGTATTCTAAAATGGTGAAGACCGTCCAGAGAAGACAGCCCAACGCCAAGTTGTATTTGGTGACCGCCGATTCGCTGACAAGTCTCGAAATGCAAACGAAATTGCGCCCGACACTTCCGCATCGAGGTCCTGTCGGTGAGTCGCCGCTGATGTCGATCGGAATTGACCAGCGGCTGTACAAGGGCTCGAACGTGGTTCTCTTCCGCCCGGCGCGGCATTCGCCCGCGACGCCGTTTTCCGAGCAAGCGGTCAACATCCACCTCGATCACTCGCATCAATTCGATCGTTTGTTCGACGGTGGCAAACACGCGGGAAGTTTCCATTTTCACGTCCCGCGTACGACGAGTTTGCCGTCGTTCGAACGCTTGAGTCCGTTTGGCCGCGATCGCACACAGATGTGGCTGGTTCCGCACATCGCGACCAGCGGCGAGCAAAATCGGCGGCGGTTGGCACACAATCTGGCGAGGTTCGATACGCAAACGTTTGTCGAAGGCGGCTGGATGTCGGTGATGGGTCAGGAAGATACGCTGAAGGACGCGATCGAAGTCGTCCGACGATTGCCCGACGAGCGTTTTCATAACGTCACGCCGGCCGACGACGCAACCCCACGGCAAGGCATCGTTGTGCGCACGCTTCCACGGCGTGATCAGACCTACTTTTACGTCGTCAACGATTCACCGTGGCTGGCGACGGTGGATCTCGATCTCGCCACACCAACCCCCGTGCGGATGCAATCACTCAACTCGCGCGATGCAGGCAAGTTCGATGGGCGGGCGGCGGAGTGGCAAATCCAACTCGAACCTTACGACGTGATCGGCGCGACTTTTTCCGCACCGGACACAACCGTCAAGGATTGGCATGTCACGATTCCAAAAACCGTGCAACCGCATCTGGAACGCGTGCTCGCCGACATTGATTTGCGATTCAAAGAACTGGCCCAGCCCAAGCCGCGGGACGTGTTGCGCAATCCGGGCTTTGAAGCGCAAGGTGACGATCCGGCCTCGATCGACTGGCTGTATGCACGCGGAGATAATGTCGCCGTTGTGCCGGACGGCGAGCGGCGTACCGGCAGCACTGGCAAACGGTCTTTGCGGATAAGCGTTCTTCGGCCGGACAACGTTGCGTGGCTTCGCAGCCAGCCATTTGACGTTCCCAAGACGGGACGCATCACCGTGCTCGCCTGGTTGCGAATCGACGACCCAAACCGTCAACCGACGCTGCGCCTCGCGATCGAAGGTCAATACCACGGCGAGGTCTATTACCGATTTCGCACCGTTGGCGGCCGCAGCATGCATCCCTTGGATTTGCGGTGGAAGCAGTATCGTTTCTATGTCGACAACTTGCCGCAATCGGGTTTGACGGGCCTGCGTGTTGGATTTGATTTGATGGACCGCAGCACGGTCTATGTTGACGATGTCGAAGTTTACGATAGCTGGTTCGGCCGCGCGGAACGTCGCGAGCTGCAAAGCATCTTGGCGCCGGCAAGACTTCAGCTCAGCCGAGGACACGCCGTCCAGTTTCAGCGGTTCATGGAAAGCTACTGGGGCCGCTTCCTGCTTGAACACGTGCCCGTGGCGGCCAATCCACGCGTGGCTCGCGATCCGCAGATTGGTGTGCACCGCGCGCCAAAGCCCGATGAGGCAAAAGCTGAAAGCAAAGGGAATTTCTTCAAGAAATTCATCTTCGGCGGTTAGTTCTCCGCCCCAACGCGTTGCGTGGTTTTCAGGAGCAAATGGATAACGCTCCGGATTTTTCGCCAAGTCGCGGAGGAATTTGATGAACCCATTGTACCAGCGAAGCGACTGATCGGCCGAACGGTGTTCCTCCAATCAATTACCCGCAGCGTCAAGTTCCTCGGATGCTCGATCGGTGATGACAACCTTGAAGATCATGCATCCGACGGAAAGTTGTGCTTTTGGCGAATCTCAACGTCGACTTCTTCGAGAGAACGATATCGACCAGCTTCCATGTCAACCGCGGCGAATCTGTGCGCATCAATCCTGGGAACATTTTTGGCTTCCCAGTTCGAATTCGCAGACCCAACACTTTCGCTGCCATTCCGGTGATAAACCATTACATTCCGGGCAATGCCTGTCGGTAATGGTCGCCCATTTTGTCTTTGATTCTTCGACGCGTTTTGCGAGCACCGATTCAGCGAATTGTGGTCTTCCACCTTTGAGTTGTTTAACGAACTTGTAGTTGGTTCTTGCTTTATCAATCCAATATCTACGTTTGTGGAATACAACCCATACGTCCTGACCAAGTTCGAACGTGATTTTTGGATCGTTTCGATGGCTTTGCAGAGAAGTCTTAACCGTTGCGCTGACTTGGCGACCATCGTCCAACTCAACGAGCCAACGACCGTTGAGTTGTTGTCCATTTGGGCCAGTTGCTACTATCGTCGCATGAACTAATCTGCCATCACTAGACACGAACACCCATCTCCAGTTTATGTGCGAGAAACGACCTAGCAGATTTGATTTAAAGGTTATCGGCGGATTAAATTATAGTCATGCCAACTCTCAAATTGCTTCGCACCTACTTTCTTTGCACTGTATTATACGCGACAGGTAACTCCGATTGTGCAGAGCCTGACAAGAGGGTCGAATTCTTCGAACGCAAGATTCGTCCGATTCTAGTCGAGCGGTGTTATGAGTGTCATTCGGCGAAGTCGAAGAGTTTGAAGGGTGGGTTGCGCCTGGATCATCGCAGTGGACTGCTTGCGGGCGGCGACACGGGACCGTCCGTTGTGGCGAGTAAGCCGAATGAAAGTCTGTTGATAAGCGCGGTGCGGTACGACGACGATGATCTCCAGATGCCGCCGTCGGGGAAATTGCCGGACCGTGAGATTGCGCTGCTTGTTCGCTGGGTCGAACTGGGTGCTCCGATGCCGGATTCGCCTCCGATCGAAAATGCGAAGCCGGAAATCGACTTCGACAAAGCACGAAAGTTCTGGTCGTTTCAGCCGCCGCGCCGTCATCCGCTGCCGGCCGTTGGCGAGTTTGGATGGACAAAGCGAATGGTTGATGCTTTTGTCTTTGCACGACTGAGCGAGAACGACTTGCGTCCCTCCGGGATTGCCGATCGTCGCACACTCGTTCGTCGTGTGACGTTCGACTTGATCGGCTTGCCGCCGACGTCTGATGAAGTTCATGCATTTTTGCACGACGATTCGCCGGATGCTTACGAGCGGTTGATCGATCGGCTGTTGGCGTCTCCTCGGCATGGCGAGCGGTGGGGAAGGTTCTGGCTGGATCATGCTCGTTACACGGACAAGACGGCTTCGTGGCTGAAGTCGACGGGCCAGGCCTATTTGTATCGCGATTGGGTGGTCCGCGCGATCAACGAAGATCTGCCATACGATCAATTCGTACGGCAGCAGTTGGCGGCCGATGTGTTGGACGACGCAGAGATTGAGGATCTGCCGGCGCTAGGATTCATCGCGCTCAGCCCGACGTATTGGAAAGAACCACGGCTCGCTCCTGAAATGATCAAGACGATCGTGGCCGAAGAGTGGGAAGAGCGAATCGATGCGTTGGGACGGACGTTTCTGGGTTTGACGTTGGCGTGTGCCCGCTGTCACGATCACAAGTTCGATCCGATTACGCAGGAAGACTATTACGCGCTGGCGGGCGTCTTTGCGAGTGTGCGGATGGTCGACCGAACGCTGGCTCCCGTCGAGCAGATCGATGGCATCCGGAAACGCAGGGCAAAAATCGAAGAGTATGAAAGGCAAATCGAGACGCTGTCCGCGATGAATCTGGAAGGCCAAAAGAGAAACGAAATTGCGGCGCTGCGGGCCAAGATTTCCTATCTGCGGCTGACAACGCCCCATCTCCACGCGCCGACAGCCAACATTGTCGAAGACGCCAGCTTGTATGTTTTGCCGGACGGTCCGACGAAGACGAGGCTGGAATACAGACCGGGCGCGCGTGATGTGGAATTGCAGATTCGCGGCAATCCATCGAATCCCGGTGCGGTCGTGCCACGGCGGTTTCTCAAAGTGTTGTCGAGTGGTGATCCGCGCGCCTTCCAAAATGGCAGCGGGCGTCTTGAACTAGCGGATGCGATCGTCGGTGAAGGAACACCGTTGGCGGCTCGTGTGATTGTCAATCGCGTGTGGGCACATCATTTTGACCAGCCGTTGGTAGCCACGCCAAGCAACTTTGGCACACAAGGCAGCCAGCCAACGCATCCAAAACTGCTGGACGATCTAACCGCGCGGTTCATCCAACATGACTGGTCCCTCAAATGGCTGCATCGCGAGTTGATGATGTCCGCGACTTATAGACTAGACTCTTCATCCATTTCTCAATCCGCAATCCGCAATCCGCAATTAATCGATCCAGACAATCGTTGGCTGTGGCGAATGAACCGGCGGCGATTGCAGATCGAAGCTTGGCGAGATTCCATGTTGGCGGTCACGGACCAACTGCAAGCGACGATCGGCGGGCCGTCGATGGGGCTGTCGGTCAAGAATAATCGTCGGCGAACGATTTATGGCACCGTCCATCGACGCGACGTGGACCGCATGTTGAGCTTGCATGATTTTCCCGATCCGACCAGCCACAGTCCGGGGCGCGAGCCGACGACCACACCGCTCCAGCAGTTGTTCGTGCTCAACAGCGACTTCATCCAGCGAATAGCGGATTCGCTCGTCGATCGGGTTCAAGGTTCGTCATTGCCGAGGATTGATGAGCAAATCCGCATAGCCTACCAGTTGCTGTACGGCCGGCTCCCGACCGACGCTGAGATTCAGCTTGCAATGGAATACTTAGAAGGCGAAAAAGGAAATGTGACCGACGATGCGTGGCAACAGTATTGTCATGTGTTGTTGGGAAGTAACGAGTTCCTGTTCGTTGACTGAAATCTCTGATTAACGGCGCATCCGTTGGCCAAGACGAGCCCAGCAGAAATCAGAGAAAGGAAATCGTCCTAGAAAAAAAAGCACGCTAGAAAACAACAATATCAAAGTTGTACGTGGCACCTGCGTATGTGCGCGCACGTCCATTGCCCTAAATCGATGTCGCGGCGAAGTTGCCACGTGCCATGCGCTGCTCGGCATTTGTAATTCACTTCTCAGCTTTCGGTACGTCAATCGCTCTGGTTGTCGAGCTTCATCAACACAACATGGGCGATGATATGTGCGCGTCGTATCTATTCTTCCATGTTTCAATCGAGTACGCGATTACTTGCTGCGCGCCTCGCTTCTCATGAGGCGACCACTCTTAGAATTTGTAAACGCAAACAGCCAGTCCGGATACGCACCTTGTTGCCACTTAAGGGGAAGCTTGTCTGCCCTGTTCGGTGAATTGTTGCCACGATCAATCCCAAGAGTTCTGAAAAAAAATCCCGTCGATGTCACACATCGCGAATTCACCGGTATGGAACATGTTGAGACACATTGGCGCTTTCGAAAACAAGGAATCCTGTCATGAATCGACGTGCATCCTTAACGATTTTTGCGATCTTTTTTGCCTGCGTTCCATCGGCCGGCAGAGCGAACGACCGTAAAGACGAACTGCCGGACGACTTGTTGACGATCATGCGAAACAACCAGCCGTCATTTATGGTCCGCGTCGAATTGGATCGAAAGAGCTGTGCGTATCGAAAAGGTGACAGCGTAAAAATTCGGGTTGCATCCGAACAGGACGCTTATCTCTACGTCTTTTATCAGCCCGCGGAAGGAAAGACCTACCAAATCTTTCCCAACCGCCATCAACCAAACAACTTTGTCAAAGCTCGGCAAGCGGTGCAGATCCCCGCCGAGCGAGATCTATTCCAATGGGTCGTTGTTCCACCCTTTGGCAAGGAGAACATCAAAGTTGTCGCGACACGCAAAAAGATCGAAAAGCTTTCGGCCCCGGAATACACGTCGCGACGATTTAACCCAATCACACAGGCCGTCTTGAAGGGGATCGAATTGGAACTCGGCGAAGAGAAGCCGACGGAGTGGGCCGAGGACGATGTCGTGATCTACACGCACGGCAACGAAGCGTTTCCTTCCGAGTCGCGGCGATTTGCCGTTTTCTTCGGTGTGTCGAAACATCGCTTTGCAAAACATTTCCGAGAAGCGCGAAAACGATTTCCGGATGACCAGGTTCTGAATCTGCCTGAGAGCAAGGATCCGACGTTTGAAACGGGGGGCGATTTGTTTGCCTCTCATCGCGACGCGCAAAAGCTCGCTGCGGCCATGAACGAACTTGGACAGTTGCAGGCGATGCGCATCTTGACGAACGATCGCGCAACGAAAAGGAATATGCAAGAAGCAATTACCGAATGGTTGCCCAACGTCTCCCGACCGGGTGACACCGTGTTCATCTATTTCTCCGGCCACACAGGACAAATACCAGACAACAGTGGTGATGAACCGGACAAGCAGGACGAATACATGGTGCCCCACGACATGTTTGGCCTCAAGGAATGGTATTCGTGTCGCAAACTTCTGGAGATCCAGAAACAACTTTTGAATGAAGGTGTTTTCACTCCACGCGACATTCAAGAGATGCAACTCGCCGTCAAAGTGGGACAGGACGCGTTCAACAAGCACGGAAAGCAGACCGGATTGTTCTTGACTCAACAAACGACGGTCACGGACGACTTGATGGCACATTGGCTGCAGCGTTTGTCTGACCGACAGATCGTGTTCATCTCGGACTCTTGCCATAGCGCGGGCTTTGCCAAGGAAGAAACCCGTGCACGGGACAACGGCAGATCGCGCACATC
The DNA here is from genome assembly GCA_964343305.1 of uncultured Pirellulaceae bacterium. Lineage (GTDB taxonomy): Bacteria > Planctomycetota > Planctomycetia > Pirellulales > Pirellulaceae > CAYFJO01. The sequence continues at coordinate 54,428 of CAYFJO010000014.1, forward strand.
CGATTTGATGCAGAGCGAAGTCCGGCGATTAAACGAACTTGGCCAGGAAAACGAGGCCCTCTTGTGTTCGGCTTTGACAAACGAGATTGCGTCCGAGTTGGACGACAAAAGCATGGGCGTGATGTCCTCGTTTCTGGTTGCTGTCATGCAAGACTCTGCCAAGGCGGTCTCGATCGAAAATGCTTTCAAGTTCTGCGAGGTCAACATGGAAAAGTATTTCGCGCAAAGGTCCGCCGATCGCGAACGGCTCCGAAACGAAGGAAAGATCCCCAAGGATACGCCGCCGATTACCGCTTCGCATCCGTTCCTAATCAATAACTGCCGTCTGCCCATTTTCCTGAAACCGTGATGACACGTCACAAGTTTTTGGAGCGATTCCAATGAAAATGACAAGCCTAATCCTGACCGTAGCGATTTGCTCTTCGATTCTTTTAGCGTCTGGTTTTGGACAAGAGCCCCAACCAGAAAATCCGACTGACGCGATGCCCCCGGGCGAAGAGTTGGTCAACGACCGGCCTGCTTTTTTCGCAAACGTCGAGGTCGATCGCCCGAGCGGGCGATATCGCGGCGGCGACACGCTGACCGTCAAATTCAAAGTCGAGAAAGACGGATACGCATATCTCTTGTACCACCAGGCCGACAAGACGATCGTCATGCTTTTTCCGAACAAAGCTCACCCGGACAACCGTGTAAAAGCGGGCGAGCAAATCTCGATTCCGACTTCGAAAGACTATCGTTTTCGTATAGCCGCGCCGTTTGGCGAAGAAGCACTTCAGGTGATAGCTTCAGCCGAGCCAATCGAAGCGCTCGCCAACCTCGACTTTTCCCCAGGCCGTACCACGCCGGTTTCGAAAGAAGTGATCCAAGATTTGGCCGAACAAATCGAGGACAACGGCGACACGCTTGCCGAGCATCGGGTTCGCTTGTTCACGTCTCCGGGAGAAGCGTTATTGCCGCCGCCTCGCAAACCAAAACGAGTCGCTCTCTGCATCGGTGTTGGGAAGATCAAAAATACGGGCGAGGTTTCCCCTCGATTTCGCAACGGCGCGACGTTGATGAGCCAATTGCTTCAGAAATACGGCGCGGTGAAACCCGAGAATCTGAAGTTGCTCGTGGATGAAAATGCCACCCGTGCCAATTTCGAATCTGCGCTGACCAAGTGGATGCCCAGCGTGACGCAGCCAGGCGACACCATCTTCATCTTTTTCCACGGCCATGGTGCTCCGGTGCGTAATTTTGACGGCACTGAGGCGGATGGTTTTGACGAATACTTGACAACCTATGACGTAGACAATTCGACAGTCGCAAGCACGCACAAGACGGGCGTCGTCGATGATACGCTCGCCCGCTGGTTACAAGAGCTTCCTGGGCGCCAAATCGTCGTGATCGTCGACACGTGCTTTGGCGGCGGACTGGTCGACGGCTCTCAGCGCGACATCTCGCGATTCGGTCGCGACGAAATCAAGCGAGTCAGCGACATCACGCAACTCAACAGCGTCGTTCTGACGATGGGGTTGTCCGATGAAGTGACGTGGTCGCCCGGCGGTGAAAAGGGAACGTCGTGGTTTGCCTTCGCAATGCGGTTGGCGTTAGAAAGCGAAGAAGGCAAGCGGAAACTCCAACGTCCAATCAATATCCAGACGGCGTTTGAGTACTTCAGCATCTTTATCAAAACTATTCAGCGTCCCAACCCCAAGGAACCGGTCGCAAGCTGGCATTCCCAGGAACCAACGCTCACGCATAAAGCCTTGCTTGATATCCCGTTGTTTCCGTAACTCTGGGGCTGAAATCCGTTTTCAAAAACCCCCTTCCATACTGTCACAACACGAGAACCTGTCGGTATTGAAGACAGTCAATCAGGGTTCTTTCCAACAAAAATGCCAAATGGAGAAATGAAATGAGATACCTCAAAAACTCAACTGCCTTCGGCGCTCTGACGGTTCTCGCCACCATTTTACTGACACCTCATCAGGGGCTGTTCGCGCAGAGCTTCAGTCAATTGGAACGCGATTACGAGAAACATCTCGAACGCGGTGAATACGAAAAGGCAATTGACGTGGCCGAAAAAGCCTTGGAAAAAGCCAAACGCGTGAACGACCACGAAGCCTTGATCTACGGCCACTACTATCTTGGTGCCGGGCTTTACTACGCCGGGCGTCATAACGAAGCCGAACCACATTACCTCAAAGCACTCGAAATTGCCGGCCGCATCGGTTATGGCAACTCGGAAGAAGCCGCGGAACTCATGACCGAGTTGGCCGAGGTCTACATTGAGTTGGGCCGCTATGCGGAAGGCAAGTCGATGATTCGTCGCTCGCTGAAGATTTTGGAACGCAGAGGAAATCTCCGAGGTCTCGCAGCCGCCTACAACTACTATGCTTTGGGTTATCTGTATACCGAGCAAGGTTATTACGGTCACGGCGAAACGATGCTCCGAACGGCACTCGAAACCGCCGAACGGATTGACAAAGACAACGTCGAGCTCGCTTGGGTGCATGATGCATTCGCAGCTCTTTACATCTACCAGGGGCACTTTGAGCAGGCGGAGCCTCACGTAAAACGTTCGTTGGTACTTCGCAAAAAACACTTCACTGAAGATAACGTCGAACTCGTTGAAAGTTACTACACCCAAGCGTGGCTTCACGCCGAGCGAGATGAGTTTGCTGCGGCCGAACCGATCTTCAAAAAATGCCTGCAGACATGGGAAGAGAAGCTCGGTCCCGATCATCGCGCGACGATCGAATTGCGTTACGATTTTGCCGAGATGTATCGGGCGTGGAGCAAGATGGATGTCGCCGAACCGATGTTCAAGCAATGTCTCGAAAGCGTCAAAAGATACATCGAGAGCGGAGACCATCCTCAAGCTGTTTGGGTTTACAACAGCCTTGCCAAACTGTGCATGGCACAGAACCGTTTCGACGAAGCTAAGGAGTGGACGGATCGAGCCGTACTGCTCGCAGGTCAAGGTGCGGCAAGTGCTCAGCGTTACGTAACGCATTTGACGCGTGCCGAAATTGTCTGGAAAAACAGAGGAAAGGCGACCGCAATCGCGGAACTGCGTGAAGCGATGCGGATGGCCGAGGAGCAACGCGGAGCTGCCGGTGGCGCGGAACACGCACGTGCCAAGTATTTCGTTCGATTTTCCGAAGCCTATGAACGCATGGTCGAGTGGCAGACTGAACTTGGCGACGTTTCGGCGGCGTTCGAAGCAATGGAACGAAGCCGCACACGCTCGCTGCTCGACCAGTTGACCATCGACGGCAATCTTTACCGTGGCGTCGACAAGGACATCATCGACGCCGAGAAAAAAGCGAGCGAACTAGTTTCAAAGCTCGAGTCCGACCTACGTTCGGCGCAGGACAACCGTGATCTATCTGATGCGGATCGCAAGAGTCTCATTGACAAAACCACGTCTGATCTCCGCATTGCTCGACAGAAATATGTCGCGGCGTACGCGGCCGTTCGCAACGCCAGCCCCGCATACCAGTTCGCGATGGGACAGGACAACAAACCGATCGACATGGATGAGATGCAAGATCTCGTCGAGGATCGTGAAGGTGTGTTTCTGGAATACCTGATCGGCGACAAAGCGGGTTACGTGTTGATCATCACCGCGGATGGCGATAGTCGATTGATCGAACTCACGGTCGACAATGAAAATGCCACCGAACTCGATGTTGAGCCAGGTCCGCTTAATGCCGGGAAGCTGCAAAGGATTTTCAACGGCAAAAATGGCAAAGGCCCGTTGTCGATGATTCGAGACAACAAGAACAAAGACGAAGATCGCTCGGCTGCCAAGGCGCTGCATGTGTTGTGGAAGATTTTGATTCCGAGTGAGCAGCGCAAGGCGATTTTGGATGAAAAGGTCAAGCGACTTTTGATCTCGCCGCACGGATCGCTGAACCTGCTGCCCTTCGAAGTCCTCGTCATCGATCCAAGTGCTTCGCAGGTCGAGTACCTGCTGGACGTGGGACCCCCGATTCATTACGCACCATCGGCAACGGTACATGCTCGACTGAGTGGTCGGAAGATCAATGCCAACTTGCACAATCGCGTTCTCACGATTGGCGACCCGAACTATTCGACGCGCACCAGCACTCGGCGATCGGCGTACAAGGCACTGTCGACAAAGTCGCGATATAGCGTGCTGGGCGGCACTTTAAACCGGCTGCCGTTTACATCGTGGGAATCCAGATGGATCAAGGAGTTGTTCACGAAATCCGGGGTCGAAGTAACATCCTTGACGAAGAGCGAAGCTACGGAAGCAAATGTGCGTCGCAGCCTCGAAGGTCAACGCATCGTCCATTTCGCATGTCATGGGTTGGCCGATCAACGTAACGGCAACCTTTTTGGCTCGCTGGCTCTGACGCCGGGCCGAGGCGGTGCGAGCGATGACGGCTTTTTGAGTCTGGCAGAGATTTATGGATTGGATCTGACTGGCTGCGACCTTGCAATCCTTAGCGCGTGCGACACCAACTTCGGCCCGGAGCAAGCAGGCGAAGGTGTAATCGCATTGTCGCGAGGCTTCCTGGTTGCTGGATCGAATCGTGTGCTGGCAAGCAACTGGATCGTTGACGACAAGGCGGGAGCCCATGTCGTGTACTACTTCTGCCGAGAAGTGACAAACGCGGAACAAAACGGAGATCAAGGCGATTACGCCGGTGCTCTCCACTTTGCCAAAAAGAAAGTGCGAAACAACTCAGACTGGCATCACCCCTACTACTGGGCCTGCCATGTCTTGCTGGGCCCAAATTAAGAGTCCTACCCGGTAACTTCCGCGCGCCGTGCGTAGATGTTTTGTAGGACGGTTTTCCAAACCGTCCCTGACGGATTGGAAATCCGTCCTGCTTTTTCAGACTGACTGTCACAAACTTGGCCGACGCTGGTATTGAATGTGTCCGCGATACGCGTTTCATGAATCCAATCAAACAATTAAGTCATTCCTGGAGAACGAATCATGTCCTCGACACCGCTCAATCGGCTCGTTCAACTCAGTGTTCTCTTTGTCATCAGCGCGACTGCCTCGGCGAAAGAAACGGGCGACTCATGGGCTATTCTGATCGGCATCGAGCAGTACAAGACGATGTCGGCCGTGCCGTTTGCGGATAACGACGTGCGCGAGTTAGCCACCACGTTGCGTGAGCGAGGCGGATTGGCCGGCGACAAAATCCTCGAAATGACCAGCGCCAGCGGCAACGAGAAAAAACGCCCAACCCGAAGCAACTTGTACAAGCAAATACCCGAGATGCTGGCAAAGGTCCAGCAAGACGATTCGGTGATTCTGTTTTTCAGCGGACATGGCGTTCGAGATAAGAGCAACCGTTTGTATCTCGCGATGATTGACAGTGACCCAAAGAATCCTGCCGCTTCCGCCCTCCCGGTTACTTGGCTCCGCGAACAACTTTCGGCGTGCAAAGCGAAACTCAAGTTCTTGATTCTCGACACCTGCCACGCGGGCACTGACACTTCATCCAACAATGTGGGAGAGATGTTTCGGGATGTCCGCAACGTCGTCACCCTGGCAAGTTGCCGTGAAGATGAAATGAGTATCGTCTGGGAAGAAATGCAACAATCGCTGTTTAGTTACTGGTTGAACCAAGGCATGAAAGGCCATGCAGACGAAGACGGTGATGGCAATGTCGACATCGATGAACTGAACAAGTTTGTTTACCGCGAAGTCAAGTACGTTGCGAAAGATGAGTTCAAGCGGCAACAAACGCCGGTTCGCATCGTGCGGTCGGGCACACCGGGTGTTCCCATCGTGATTCGACTAAAACCCTCAACACTAAAACAACTTCTTGCCGATGTTGCCGATCAATTATCGCGCACCATCTCGCAACACGGTTTCAAAAAGGTCGGTGTCTTGGAATTCACTTTAGACACGGGGCTGGGTGAGTTGCTTGGCGGCGATTTTGGCGTGTTGGGGCGATATTGTTCCGACGAAATGCAGTCGCGCTTGATGTGGTCGAGCCGCGGCAAGTTTAGCGTTGTTGATCGTGCCAAATTGCAGAAGGCGCTTCTCACCGCGAGATTCTCGATCGACGACTTGCACTCGTCGGCGGCATTGAAGGAACTGTCAGACAAGGCGGGTGGTATGCCAGCCATCGTCCTGGGAACGTTGCGCAGCCGAAATGGTCGCGTGATCACCATCCAATGCAAGATGAAAACGACGGACGAAGACCAACTGTTTGGCATGGCTGGCGGCTCGGCACATTTGAATGAATCGGAGTGGGCCATGCTTGGAAAAAGCGTGGCGGCTCCCGAACGTGTCGAAAGACCGGTGGATGATGGCGTCGAGGCCACGACGGATCCGATTGTCGAGTTGGACGAAGAAGCGGAAGGTCCTCATCCGATGGCGGATCCAAAGTTCCCACTGCGTGTTTACGTGGTAGTGGATGGCAAGGAGCGAAAAGGAAGCATTCGAGGCAACGAGCTGCTCGTGCCGGTCAGCAAGGGGGAAACATTTCAAATTCGGGTTTACAACAAGACCGGTGAGATGGTTTGTATGCGGCTGTTGGTCGATGGATTAAACACA
>CAYFJO010000015.1:0-60648 GCA_964343305.1 uncultured Pirellulaceae bacterium
AGAATTCGTCGAAGGCTTGGATGGCCGCCGCAAAGTCGTCCATGTTGACCGGCTTTTTGACGTACGCCCTGGCATTCAATTCGTAAGCCGCCCGGATGTCTTCTTCTGCTTCGGATGTCGTCAAGACGATGACCGGAATGCGACGCAACGATTCATCACTCTGCATCGCCTCTAAAACTTCGATGCCATTTTTCTTTGGCAGGTTCAAATCCAGCAGCACGACGTCGGGCGTGGGCTTGCCGGCGAACGCGCCTTCGCCGTTCAAGTATTCGATCGCCAATACCCCATCGACAACGTGGTTGATGTTCCTATTGACCTTGCCTTTTTCAAAAGCGATCAACGTCAATTTGGCATCACTCGGGCTGTCCTCGACAAGCAGGATTTCGACAGGTCGGCGAAGTTGAACACCAGTGGGCATGATTTCCTCATCGTAGCCGAAGTCGCCAAGACTTCGGATTGCATGGCGATAGACTTCCAAAGTCTTGGCGACTTCGGCTACCGAAACCGCAGGTTACTTTCCTTTTGGCAACGAGAAATAGAACGTGCTGCCTTCGCCCGGCTGAGACCTGACCCAAATGCGGCCTCGGTGGCGGTGGACGATCTTGCGAGCGAGCGAGAGACCGATCCCCGTGCCAGGATATTTGTCGCGCGTATGCAGGCGTTGGAAGATGACGAAAATGCGTTTGGCATGTTCGATATCGAAACCGATGCCGTTGTCACGCACTGAGAAGACAAATCGACCGTCTTGTTCATCCGCCTGAACATCGACTTGCGGTGGTTGTTCGCCTCGAAACTTGATGGCGTTGTGGAGCAGGTGTTGCAGTAGTTGCACGAGTTGTGCCTGGTCGCCGGTCACCCTGGGCAAACCGTGATTCTTGACCGTTGCCTCGGCCTCTTTGATGTCGATGGCAAGATTGGCGGCTACCTCGTCGAACACCGCGTTGCCGTCGACGGGCACAAAGGGTCTGCCGGGCGTCTCGATCCGCGAGAACTGCAAGAGGTCGCTGATCAACGACTGCATGCGCTGAGCGCCATCGACCGAGTGTTGCAGATAACCCTGGGCCGTCTCGTCGAGCTGGCCACCGTACTCATGTTGCAAAAGCTCCGAAAAACCAACGACCGCCCGAAGCGGTTCCTGCAAATCGTGGGACGCGACGTAGGCGAATTGCTGTAATTCTTCGTTCGAGCGACGCAGGTCGTCTTCGACCGCTTTGCGCTCTTCGATTTCCTTTTGCAGCCGTCGATTGTCCGCTTCGCGATCACGGATCCGCCGCTGATGTTCGCGGGCCAATTCGACGGCCTGGCCCGCGACAGTCGAAATACTGGCCAGCATCTCGACATCCGCATTGTCGAACGCCGCGGTTTCGTCTTTGGTATCCAGATAAATCACGCCCAAGGCTTTGCCCAGCGGACTCATCAAGGGTGCACACATCATGGTTCGCACGGGAACGTCCAAAACGGATTCGGTGTCACCACCTTCATCCTTGCACAGCACCGCTTCGCGATTGGCCAACACACTTTGGGCCATGTCCTGGTCGACGGGTCCGACGGAGTTCTGTTCGTTCGTGCCGCCTTCCAGCTTCATCGCTTTGATCGCCAGTTGATCGTCCTTGCCTTGCAGCAAGATGTAACCGCGGTCGGCTTGCGAAAAGATCAAAAACAGATCATCGAGCGCACGGCTGAGCGTTTCATCCACGTCCAGCGACAGCCCCAGGTTGCGCATCATCATCAGCGAGGCACGCCACTTCTCGTCGGGATTGTTGCCGATCCGCGAATCCGAGGTGACGTCGATCGTGTTCACAACGTTTGGGCCGCGGGCCTTGGTCGGCTTGACTGGAATGGCCGTCGCCGCTTGGTCATCCATGCCGCCAAGCGGCGCGTCCTGCGTATCACTGGTGACAAAGAGCAGCGCCACGTCGTAAACCTGGATGCGGTCTTTATGTCCCAGCAAAACGGGTTTGTGAATTTGCGACCCGTTGACAAACGTACCGTTCAAGCTATTGAGGTCTTCAATCCAAAAGCCGTCTTCGTGTAATCTGATCCGGCAATGCTCACGCGACACGCTGCCTGAATCGATGTGCACATCGCAAAAAGTGCTCCGCCCGATTGTGGCCTCGGTCCCCAGATCATATCGCTGTCCCGCGCTGGGACCTTTGACGATCACCAGCGTGGCGGTTTTGTCGGTGATAGCGCTGTTGGTTTTGGTCATTGCCGATTTCGTTTTCAACCGTCGCGTTGGCCGGAGCTCAAGCCGCGGGCCGTGCTGGCAGCAATGAACTCCGCGCGGCGCGAACGTTGGTCAACTCAGATCCTTCTTGCTATCCGTTTGCGGGAACAGTTAACGAACATATGGCGCTGGGTCTTAGGGGTGGGCAGTATGTGGCAGGATGTGCTAGTTCGTTTTGAAAACCGTCGGGCGAAATGGATATTGTTCCAATACGTAAATTTACGGGGGGGCGTCGGAATATTCCATAGTCAAAATAACCATGTGACGATGTTGAAAGCGGTTTTCTCGGGGTTTTCCCATCATTTTCCGATTCATTTCGGTAAACCGCAATGGTCAACGGAGTGCTGAACAAGCGGATGACGCGAAATTTCGGTCTCAACATGTAGAAGTGTGAAACACGCCACCACCAAATGTTGCGGCACGTTTCACGCGCCCTACACGAAAAACCGCCTCTTTCAGCAGTCCCCGTTGGGCACAGCGGATAAACGATTTGCTCTAATTTTCCGATTGAAGTTGCTTCAGGTTTTCGGCCAGTTGGCGAAGATAGCGGTGGTCGGCCGGATAGTGTTTAGCCAGAACCTGTTGCGCGCGGCGATAGTGCAGGCAGGCTTCGTCCGAGTGGTTGTCGGCCAGTTCGATGTCGCCCATCGTCCATTGTCGCAGACCGAGCTTCGGATGGTCCGGGGCGAAATGCTTTTCCTCGATTTCCATCGCCTGGTGCAAAAACCGCTGGGCCTTGCGCAACTCGCCCAGTGAACGTTGGATGTTGGCCATGTTGGCATAGTGCTCCGCCAGGACCGGGTCGTCCGTGTTCCGGTTGCGTTGGTCGAGCTGCAACGCGCGGTCCATCAAATGGCGAGCCTGTTGCGGGTCACCCGTCGAGTTTAGCGCGGTCGCCTTTTCCGACAGCAACATGCTCACGGTCTTTGGCGCGACCTGATCCACGACCGTGTCGTCAAGATACACATCGAGCAGGTCGATCACTTCGTACAACCGGCCCAGCCGATTCAAGATCAACGCCGTTTGCCGCGCCATCTCGGCCCCGACCTGGTACTTGCGGTGCGACCGCAAATCCTTGACAAATTCAACCATCGACGTCACTTCGTTGCGCAGCGTGTTGATGTTGCCCGACGACTCGCGCTGTTGCGTCACATCGACCAATTGGTCATGGACGTCTTCTTGTTGAAACTTGCCTTGTTCGAATTGATTCATCATGTGTGCGTGCAAGATATGCGGCATGCCGATCACCGCACATCCCGGCGCATAAGCACGCAACAGTTGCAGCGACAACAATTGAGCGAGCACTTTTTTGCCAGTCTCCAACTTGCCCAGGATCTTGGCCAGCTTGGTCGCTTCATTGGATTGGACCAGCGGCATCAACCAACTGAGCACAACGCGGTTGGTCGGCAACAGCGTCGCGTATTCCATCGCCAGACGTTGTTGCGGCGGCAAGGATTCGAGCACTTCGTCAAACACGGCATGGACCAGCAGCACAAAGTCGTCGGCCGATTTTCCGCGCCGCGGCTTTTCCAACGTCGCAAATCGACGGAAAAACTCACTCCACGCCACGTCCGCATTGAGCGACATGAAACAACCGACCAACGACAACCCGACCGGATATCCGTCGAACCACTCGACGATTTCGCCAACGATCGACTCGTTGTCTTCGTCCAGCGCGTCAGCGCGATACGCCGCCAATGCTCGGATGCCTTGTTCGCGCGGCAAGCCGCCGATCGTGAACGTCGTGGCCCCGCTGAGCGACTCGCAATTGGTCGTGATCAGCACGCGGCAGTTGTCTTGAGGGATGATTTTGGCTCTCCGCGCGTCGGCCCAGACGCGCGAATCGTCCAGGCCGTCGAGAATCATTAGCGACGGTTTTGCCGCCGACAAGTGCCGCCGCACGATCGTCGCACCTCGTTTTTCATCCGATTGCAGATCCAGGCCCAGGATCCCGGCAAGCTTGGCGATCTCGGCCATCAACAAACCGGAGCCCGCGTTGACAAACAGCACACCGCCGCGAAATTGGTCGAGCAGCTTCCAGCCGTAGTGGATCGCCAGCGACGTTTTGCCAAACCCGCCCAGCGTGTGTTGGTCGGCCGGTTGCGTGATGGCGACGACGCGGTGCTTGTTGACGAGTTGGTGCAACTCACGCATCTCGTCCCCACGGCCGACGAATTTGGGATGGCGCGGCGGCAAGTTCTTGGGCGTCGTTTGCGGAGTCGATCCCGGTTGCTTTGCCGTGGTTTCGTCAGTTTGGTCTGAGCTTGCCATCGAATTCGCGCCGATTACTTTTCGGCGATTTGAATCCAGTAACGTCCCAACAATTCCATCACGGTGGCGAGGCCGTCCAGACCGACTGGTTTCGGGCAGTATCCATCGACGGCCAGTTCGTCGATCCGCGTAATATCATTTTCGTCAAGAGAGCTGGTCAATACAACAATCGGAATGTCGGCCAACCCTGGATCTTGACGAATTTTTTCGAGCGCCTCGTGGCCGCTCATCTCTGGCATGTTCAAGTCCAGCAATATCAAATCAGGCCGCGGCGACTCGCTGGGATTGCAAAACTTGCCGCGATGATGCAGATAATCGAGCAACTGGACACCGTTTTCGACGAACCGGACATCGCTGACGAAACGCGACTTTTTCAAAGCCCGCGCGGTAAGGATTCGATCGGCTTCCTCGTCCTCGGCATACAGAATGGTCATCTTCTGTTGCGACGAGGGCGAATCGATCGCACTGCCGACCGCTTGAGAAAGGATCTCGCTGTTTAACATTTGCTTGGGCAGATAGCCGGACGCGCCACGCTTGAGCGACTTGGCGGCAAACTCTTCGCTGCCGCCCCCGACGACCATGATAAACGGCACGCGAGCCGCTTCGAGATCGGCGACCAATTCCGAGCCATCCATGTCAGGCAAAATGTATTCGACCAGCGCGCAAGCGAATTTTTCGCTGCGCAATATCTCACGAGCATCGAATCCTGTGTTGGCGTCGACCACGTCGAATTCATCGCCCAACATCCGATGCATCGCTTCGCGATCAACGTCGTCGTCTTCGACCAACAGGATACGGTTTGATTCAGGCATGACGTTTTCATTGTAACACGGACCGACACGAATCGATAATGGTTCACAAGCCGGCATGGGGTTAGGGGGGAACACGTTTCACTCACTTGCGCGACGGCAAGTTCAACACATGGGGGAATCACCTACGCGCTAACTTGCTCGACACCGTTGACGCTCCGTGGTACCCTTACCTTCCCTCTTCAAGCATGCGTCACTTACTTTGTTTTGGCGGTTCTCCAATCCGTGGGATGCGACTTGATGTCGTCACAGGGCTCGATTCAAATCTTGATGATCGAAGACAGTCCGGCGGATGTCGCGGTCATCCGCGCGCTGTTGGCCAAGGTCCGGGCCCGTCAGTTTCAGCTTGAACAAGTTGGCCTGCTGGCCGAAGGAATGGCGCGAGTCGAACAAAGTGGCATCGACGTCGTTCTGCTCGATTTGAGTTTGCCCGATAGCCACGGAATCGGCGGGTGCAAACAACTGGCCGGCCAATCGCCGCGCGTGCCGATTGTGGTGCTCACGGGTTTGGATGACGAGGCGGTTGCGATTGAAACGGTTCAACAAGGTGCACAAGACTACCTGGTCAAAGGCCAGATCGACAGCAATCTTCTCGGCCGCTCGTTGTTGTACGCCATCGAGCGAAAACGAATCGAAGCCGAGCTGCAGCAAGCTCACGACAAGCTCGAACAGCGCGTCGACGAACGCACGGCTGAATTGAGAGAAAAGAACGCCGAACTGAAAATGGTGATTCGGCAACGGGACCGGGCCGAACAGCTCGCCCGGCGACGTCAAGAAGAGTTGGCTCACGTCGCGCGATTGAATACGCTTGGCGAGATGGCGTCGACGATGGCCCACGAGTTGAACCAGCCGCTAACCGCGATTGTTGGCTACACGCGCAGTTGTCTGAGCCGCATGGAAAACGCCGCATCCAACGGCGACGGATTGTACGAAGAGTTGGCGGTCGAAATAGAAAAAACCGCCGAACAAGCCAAACGCGGCGGCGAAATCATCAAACGACTGCGGCGACTGGTTCGAAAACGCGAATCCGATCGGATGGCCACCGACATTAACGATTGCGTCGACGCGGTGGTTCAATTTGTCGGGCCCGACATTCGAAGAAGCCGCGTCGATGTGCAAGTGGAGTTGGACGAGAGTCTCCCCCGGGTTCAAGCCGATCGGATTCAGATTGAACAAGTTTTGTTGAACCTCGTCCGCAACGCCTTTGATGCGATGAAGGAATGCGACACGCGGCGGATCGTGATTTCGACCGCTGTCGATAAACAAAACAGTATCGAAGTCAAAGTCACCGACCGCGGCCCCGCGATCGATGCCGTGAAACTGGGCGTAGTCTTTGACCCGTTTTATTCGACCAAAGAAGACGGGCTGGGCCTCGGCCTATCGATCAGCAAATCGATCATCGAAGCTCATCAGGGCAAGTTGACGGTGGCACCCAACACGGACCAAGGATTAACGTTTCGGTTTACTTTGCCCATCGACGAGGCGGACGTCACGGGCCTTGGAAGAGGATGGACGTGATGAGTACCAGTCTCCGCCGCTCGGATGCCAAAGTCTTCGTCGTGGACGACGATGACCACGTGCGCGATGCCTTGTCGTGCATGTTGGAAGCGGAAGGGTTTCGTGTGCAGCCGTTTGATTCCGCCAGGGCCTTTCTCGATGGTCACGACGGAACGACCGATGGCTGTTTGCTGCTCGATATCGACATGCCGGAGATGGACGGGCTAGAGCTGCAAGAGGAATTGAATCGGCGCGAGATTTTCATCCCGATCATCATCCTCACGGCTCACGGCAATGTTCCGTTGGCCGTGCAGACCTTGAGATCGGGCGCGGTCGACTTTGTGGAAAAACCGTTCGACGAAGAGGATCTGATTCAACGCATCCATGGCGCGATCGCACGGAATCTGAGCGTCGAAGTCAATCCGGCCGAGCGCGCCGTCATTCAACAACGATTAGTCACATTGTCGGATCGTGAAAAGGAGATTTTGGAGTTAGTGGTCGCCGGCAAGTGGATCAAGATCATCGCCTCGGAACTGGGCACCAGCCCCAACACGGTGCGCAACCAACGCTCAAAGATCCTCGACAAGATGCAGGCCGATTCGGTGCCGGACCTGGTGCGAATGGTGATGATCAGCCGCACGGGGCAATGACGGGAATGACGAAGGGGGTGTTCGTAACGTGTCCCATCGTGCATGAAGTGCACAGTTCTCAGACGTTAAAGGTGTGGTGCCGCGAGTCTACAAACTGTTGTGTGGTCAAAAAAGTACGGATTTGTCCGGATCGGTTTAGCCCGGCGGTCATGGCTTACGCGTCAGCGAACATGAACCATTTTTCGACCCAGGACGGTTCGACCTTGGTCACGACTGCAGCCCTTAGCAGCCACCCCAGCGCCATCAGTTGGATTGCACAATTCACTGGCCGGAACTGCGGTCGGTGGATTTCACCGCTGCGGCGGAGGACAACTTCGTTCGGCTCGCGGGCGATGCAACCGCTGCAGCGAAGCAGGTTGCCGAGTCGATTCCAAGCACGCTGCAACTATCGCAACAGAACCAATATCGTGTTGCGTGGAACGATAGATTAACGGTGAATCGCGCCACACATGGCGTCGCCTACTTGTTTATTTTTTCGGGGTTCTCGAACCAGATCACTCCCCAGCCGCCGTTCTCGTCTGTGGTCACGACGTCCACATCTCCGTCACCATCGAGATCACCCAGCCAGGCGTTGTCCATCTTTCTGCGGGTTATCGCGCCCGGCATCTTCAGCGTCGTCGCTTTCCAGTTCGCCGCCTTCAGCGAATCACCAGTGAACGTCGCCGTCCAAAGATCCCCGGCTTTAGGGATCACAAGGATCTCCTTCTTGCGCGGATCGCCGTCCAGGTCCAGCACGGCGACCCCTTTCGGCAAACTGCTGCCTGGTTGATCGATGATGATTTCGTGGAGTTTCGGCTCGCCACTGCGATTAGTCCGCAGTAGCACCAGAATCTGCTTGCGAATCGTTACACTACTTCCGCCGGCGATGATGAAATCTTCGATCGCATCGCCATTGACATCCGCGACGGCCATGAACATCGCCCCCTTGTGGGAACTGATCGTTTTTCGCGGCCACGGCTCGGTGACCTTCTCCTTGCCGGGGTTGACGTACCAGAAGATTTCCGCGCCGCGATCAGGAACGACGATGTCCGTATCGCCGTCTTTGTCAACGTCGGTCATGATGCAGTTCATCGGCCAGCGCGTTACGCCAAGGGTAAACATCTTCCAGTTCGCGGCAACGTGCTTTCCTTTGACCGGTTGCCGGTACCAGTCCCGCGCGCCGACGATCAAATCATTGAGCCCGTCACCGTCCATATCCACCACCGTGGGGACGCGACGTTCTCTATCGAACAGCGTCATTTTGATCCACTTCGACGAATCGCGGATGTGTTCCTTGCCGGGATTAAAGTAGACCCAACCGCCGTTGGCGATGTAGTCCATGTCGCCGTCATTATCGAGGTCGCCGATTCCCGAGTCTTCACACTTTCCGTGCTTGAACTCGATGAAGTCGGTCCAATAGTCGCGGACCTTGCCAGGGCCGGGATTGAAAAAGAGCCGGCTGTAGCCACCTTCTTCGGCATTCGAAAAAACATCGAGATCACCGTCACGGTCCCAGTCGTGCAGGTTGATGCCATCCGGTCCGTGATTCTGCGGATCGGATCGAATGACGTTGCACCTCCAACCGCCGGGGCCGGGTTTTCCACGGTATTTCTCCCAGGCCTGCGGTGACTGCGCAAAAAGTGCACCGCCAGAAATCAAAATGAACGGAAGAATCATTCGTTTCATCGCATCGCCTCCAAAGATCGTTCGTGAATCAGCGATTCTCTTTTCCAAAGCACATGACTTTTCCGTCGGTGGTCGTCAGATACAAGAATCCATCTGTCGCTGCCAGGCCATCAAATGAAGCGGATGCATCGAGTTCCTTTGTTGCAACAAGCTGGCCGTCGTGGGCGGCAAAAGCCCAGAGGTAGTTTTGATCCTTCTTGCCACTGCGGGGTGAGGGCGTGTCCGCGACCACGGTGGGGTTGCGTTGCACATCCCAACTTACGGCTGGTGGATCCGCTCCGGGTCGCCCGGCGATGAAAATCGTGACCGCTGTGCGAACGATCGCCACAGGACGAACGGTCGTTTGCGCCTGCACGCGCGGCTTGTCGCTGTTGACACCGATACGATGCGTCAGGTTTAACATGTCCGATGCAAACGCTGTTTCGGGCGCGTTGATTCGCGAGGCGGATTCGCCGGTCTTTACCGCCAATCCCGTCTTGCCACCGAGGCTGAAGGACCTTCCGTCGCACATTGTCAAGCGGAGCACTGGAGCGTCGGTGACGCGTTGTTGCCAGACAACTTTTCCAGTGAACGGCTCGACCACATACGACGCAACTCCGCCATCAAGACTGCCATGCCGCCCCGCGGCAAAATATACTAAACCGTCTACGACCAATACTCCGCCCGACACCGGCCAGGCTGACTCTAGTCTTCCGCGTGAGACAACGAGTCGTTTGTTTGGCGCGGCGCGAAACCGCCAAATCAACTTGCCCGACTCGGCGTCCAGACAATACACCTTACCGTCGCCGCAGCCAATCAGACACAACCCTTCGTGCAGCGTTGGCGAAGTGGACACGCGTCCGTCCAGCGTGTAGCTCCAGAGCACCTTTCCACTTCCCGCGCTCATTGCGGCAACGCTAAACTTATCGGGCTGCGCCACGTAGACTTTGCCGTTTGCGATGGTTGGTGCAGTAATCCTCCCACCGATGTCGGTTTCCCAAAGGAGTGAAAGGTCCTCGACGGGAACGCGAGCCTCGGTTTTCCCGCTGCGCATCGGATCGTGACGAAAGCACGGCCAGCTTTGTTTATCGGAAGGATTGGCAAGCCGCTCTGTTTGGACTTTTCCGTAACTCGGACCCTTTTCAAGCCGCTCGGCACGTTCTGTTTGATCGTCGTTTTGCGAACTCGGTGTCAGCCCGAACACTCCGCGCACGTACGTCGTGGTATATTGCGACCACGTTGTCACCAAACCGTTGGCGGGCAGCATGCCGTACCGGCAACTGTTGTGGATTCCACGCGCGCGAGGACAGAACTCTCCCGTTTGCGTGCTGACAAACCGCGAGTGTCCGCCGAGAAAGTAATTGACCGTGGCCTGCGCGCGGTGGCAGGCATCGCCCACGTTCACTTCGGCCGGATACTCAAACCGCCGCGTCACTTCTCCGGTCTTCGGGTCAAGACCTTCCCACGCCAGCCCGCCGCCAGTGCCGCCACCAGTTCGCGGTTTGCCAACGTGTGTCCAATAAAGTCCATCGACAAAGAATCCTTCGTCGTACGTCGAACCTTTGTGCCGTTGCCCCCGACCGCTGAGCACGAGTTGGTAACCGTGGCTCCACAAGTGTTTTCCGTGTTCGTCAGAAAACGCATGAATTCTGTTTCCTCGTCTGCCTTCGCCGACAATCAGCGTACCCGTCTGATGCGAGCATAGCCCATAGGTCCACTTCGCCCCTGTCAGCGTCTCGCTGATGTCGCGTTGCCAATAGTCTTTTCCTGTCGTCAAATCCAGGCAGCCGAGTTTCGCCTTTTGCCAATCGAGATAGAATGCCCGCCCGCCGTTGACGACGAAATTTGGCACGGAGCCGGTCGGACGCAACCGCATATCACGCTGCCACAGCAAGTCGCCAGTGTCGGCATCGATGCATCGCAGTTGCGGGGCATACCGGGCTCCTGTAGATAAGTAAAGTCGCCCGCCCGAATGAATCAGCCACTGGGGATACGAAGCCTGCTCATAGTTGGACACGGTTTTCCCGGTCGCGGCGTCGAGCGAAACCAAGGCTCCCTTCGTTTCGAGCACCGTGTAAACACGATCTTTCGTCGCAACCAAACAAAGAGGTACAAAACCAGGAGCCGGCCGCTTCCAAAGCCGCATGCCGTTGAAAGCGTCTCGTGCAAAAAGTGTCGCCCATGACTCTTGAGGCTTTCGATTCGGCGCTCCGTCGAACAAATAAAACAATCGCCCGGCGCTCGTTACCGCCGACGCGGGACCTTTTGCATTGGTTGCCCATGTTGGCCCATCGATCCAACGTACGCTTGACGGAGGCCCGGCAAGTCGATCTTGCGAAATCCGATTGCCGCCGGCGTTGTGGTTCAAGTGTGTCCATTGGTCCATTTCGATCGGCCGTGGCTTGGAAAATCGAAGCCAAGTGCCGTCGAGCTTTACAACTTGAGTTTCTTTGATTCCGAGAACCTTGAGTTGCGACTTTGCCTTTTCGAGCGACCCGTCGGTGGAAGTCCAACCGCCGAACAATGCAACGCCGTTGGGAACCAGTACGCGCACGATTTCTCGCAACTCAAGCCCGCGACTGATTGCCGTCGGTGCATCTTCCACGACGATCAGGTTGACGAGATTGTCGGAGTAAGGAAACGTTTTGAGATCACCTAGTGCGACAGAGACTTTGCCGTATTCACACTCGGATTGAATCCACTGACGCGCTTGCCGTACAAGAGTTTCATCGCGTTCCAGGCCATGAACCAGCAAACCCTCGTGCGAACCCAACTGGGCTGTAAGCTTTCCGTTGCCGCAGCCAAGATGAACGCAAAGTCCGGCATGTAAGCCCGACGCCTCAATGATTCGATCGGCTTGTGTAAAGTCTTTGGCGCGAAGCTGCGAATCTGACATGGCTCCAAACGCCAGCATCGTGATCGCGAACACAGAGATGATTCGAGATTTATTCGTCACGGCGTTTCCTCTTTCCCGATACACCACAAGTGCTTGTGCGTGCGGATGAAGATGTTTCCTTGCGAGATAGCAATCGAGGCGTTTGTTCGTTCACCGAGCAAGTTCATCGCCAGCACTTCATACTTCGGTCCGGCTGCGAGGACGAGGGTGACGCCACGCTGGTCCGTGAAATAGAGCCTTTCACCGGCAAGCACCATCGAGCCCCAGGTTGTCACCGTGCCGGGCCGATTTTGGATCTGATCCTTCCAGATGTCTTTGCCAGTTTCTAATTCAAAGCAGGCTGGGATTGTGCCGCCAACGTAGAGGTAAGCGGCGGTGCGGGTTCCACGAGCGATGATTTGGCCGCCCCGTTGTAAGCCTTCACCTTTTTCTTCGACCGCATGGACGCGAAGCGTGCGTATGGGTGCTGTTGTGTGTACAATCTCATCATCGGTCTCCTTGTCTGGGGGAGCGCTTGAACTCGTAAACGATGGGCTCCGACCCCGCTTCTAGGACCGGCACTCCATCCAGCGAGGAGGCCATGATGAGTATCACGTGAAGTTGGCGTGACCCTGTTTCGCAAACTGAAGGGAGCGATTCGATGAAACTTCTGACCACTACCTTGGCGAGTCTTCTCGTGTGGGCCGCTCTGACCAACGCGGCGATGTCCCAGCCTCACGGCGGACCAGAACGCGACCAGACGCCACGCAAGCCCGACAGGGAACGGGCGGTTTCTCCGCAAAAGCCGCCCACGGCCAAAGACGAGGCGGAACAGAAAATCCTCAGCGTGCTGAGCGAGATGTCCAAGACGCGGGGAATTGCGGTTCCCGACGCGGACGGCAGGTTATTGCGTCTGTTGACCGAAGCGGTCGGCGCCGAGCGGATCGTCGAGATCGGTACGTACCGCGGCTACTCGGGCATCTGGCTCTGCCTGGCCCTGCGGAAAACCGGCGGCAAGCTGATCACCTACGAGATCAACGAGCGCACGGCGGCGATTGCGCGGGAGAACTTCAAGCGGGCCGGCGTGGACAAGATGATCACCCTCATCGAGGGCGACGCTCACCAGGAAGTCACTAAGCTCGAAGGGCCGATCGACGTGCTGTTCCTCGACGCGGACAAGACGGGTTACATCGACTACCTCAACAAGCTGCTGCCGTTGGTGCGCCCGGGCGGATTGATCCTGGCCCACAACGTCCCCGGTACCGCGCCGGACTACGTCGAGGCCGTCACGACCAACCCGGATCTGGAAACGGTTTTCTACAAACAAGGCAGGGGCCTTGGCGTCACGCTGAAGAAGCGGTAGATTTGCTCCAGCAGCAACGCCACGGCCTCACCCCGCTCGCAGGCCACGACATCGCCGGCACCTGCGGCCGCGAGAAATGCGTCTGCGGCGTTTGCTGGCTGCGGGAGGTGCGAGAGTTCCGCAAGCATTCACCCGTTGAGTTTGGCAAGCGCACGCCCTAGTGAATTGTCTCTGCAAAGTCAGTCGAAAGGGAGGTGGCAACATGGCTCGATTTCCGGTTGAAACGAGGTACATTGGCGCATCAGCACTCCGCTGCAAACCCGCTGTCTGCCTGGTGCTTCTTTTGAGTTCCGCCGCCGTGCTTCTCGCAGGGGAGGACCAGCGCCAGAGAGGCCCACAACGCGATCTTTCCGCCAAGGCTTGCAAAGTTCTGGCGGACAAGCGGCTGAGGGAGCCCCTGCAGGCCATTGCCAAGGAATACAGCTTCCGAACCGGATTTCAGATCACGCTCAACCTCTGCCGGCAGCCGAGGTGAATGCCCTGGTGGAAAGGAAGCAGACCGGCGCCGACGTGGTGCTGTGTATGGCGATGAAGCGCCGCGGCAAAACATCGTTGGACTCCCTTCCGGGCGCGAGCAAGGTCGCTTGGAAATATCCCTCCTGGGAACCGGTGTGGGCTGCCGCGCTGAGCAAACATCCACGGGCGGACGAGTTCGTCCGCTTCGTCGGCGGTCCGACCGGCCATCGTCTCTGGTCGGAGTCGAAGGCGGGCTTCACCATCATCGCCGAGATGAGCGCAAAGGCATACGAGTGGGTCGTCGAGCACCGCACGAAACACACCTACCCGATGACCGCCATGCGCATGCTGGCTGAGTGCGGGGGAATCCGCGACGGAATCTGCATTGACATCGGCTGCGGGCCGGGCCACCTCGAGCCCGAGCTGGCCAAGCGGACCAATTTCAAAATCATCGGTCTGGACATCGACGCCGGTGCCAAGCCCCTGTTCGAGAAAAGGATGCGCGCGGCCGGCCTGCAAGATCGCGTCTCCTTCGTTCTCGCCGACGCCCAAGAATTGCCCTTCCCCGGTGAATATGCCGACGTGATCTTCAGCCGCGGCACCTTGATCTTTATCCCCGACCTCGCTAAATGCCTCAGGGAGGTCGATCGCGTGCTCAAGCCCACCGGCGTGGCCTTCCTCGGCGGACGCTACGTCTTCGCGCCGCAAAATCACAGGATGTCCACGGAGAAGCTGAAAACAATCGTCCGCGAGTCGGGTGTTTCCGGAGCAAAAGTCATCGATGCCCGCGGCCAGTGGGTCAAGATCGTCGGTCCTCAGGCGCCCGAAGCAGCCCACCAGTTCCAGGGCGGACCCCACATGCTGGCCAACCGCTTCATCGCAGACTATGCCATCACTGAGGGCGACTGCTTGCTGATTTGCATGAACGATGGGGGGCTGGTGCAGGGCTTGCAGCAAGGATTCGTGGACATGACGAACATGAAAATCACCGCCCTCTACCTCTCGAAAACGGTCACCGACGGGGCCCAAAAGAGGATCAGCCAAACCAAGCACGCCCACCGCATCACCTGCAAAATGGGCAACATCAACGCCCTGCCTTTCGAGGAAGGCGACTTCGACCTGGTCGCGGGCGTGGGGCCCGTTTTGATCTGGCAAAAGGACAAGCCCAACGCCATGCGCGAGATCTACCGCGTCTTGCGCCCGGGAGGCGCAGCGCTGGTCGGCGGAAGATACCTGCACATGCCCGCTTTTCGCAAAGTCTCCAGCGACACCCTTCGCGGCAGCGCAGCCAAAACGGGCATCTCGTCGATCCGCGTCTACGACGACATGGGCCAGTGGGTCGAAGTGCGCAAAGGGATCAAAGACCGGATTTTGCGCGACTGAGGAGTTCTAATGAAAAGAGGGACAGCCGCCTCGCGACACAGCGCCGCGCCGGAACAAAGTTGGGCGTCGCTGGGCGCCAGTCCCCGTTTTGTCGAAGCGGCTGAAAGCAGGAGGCTGCGCCGTCCGTCGCTTCATGTCTTTCATCACGGGAGTCTTGGGACCGTTCAGAACCATTTTCTCGTCCGTTGGTCAACAGATAAGTAATCCGATCAATGGAGATTCCTCGCATGCCTCCAAGAGAAAACACGCCTTGGTTAACGCAAATGCTCGGCAGGACGATCGTCGTATTGTTCTTCGTGATGTCTTGTAACACTCGCGTTCATGCGGAGGACGCGCCAACGGTGAAAGTCACCAACATTCGCCGCGTGTTTCATAACGGCGAGCACAATGCATTTACGGATCTCGTACGCTTAAAAGATCGATTCTACTTGACGTTTCGTAGTTGCCCTGATGGTCATGCGGTGCATCCAAGCGCGTCGATCATCATTTTGGCCAGCGACGACGCGCAGGATTGGAAGCAAGTTCATCGTTTTCGAGTCGAGCGGCGCGACACGCGTGATCCTCATTTCCTGGTCTTCCAAGAAAAACTGTTTGTCTACACCGGAACATGGTACAGCGGCGAGACGTCGCTGCCGCGCGAAGACTACGACCTGAACAAACATCTCGGCTACGCTGCCTGGTCCGAAGACGGCGTCAAGTGGCGCAGTCCAATCATGCTGGAAGGTACGTTCGGTCATTACATTTGGCGAGCGAACACGTTCGACGGCAAAGCGTATCTGTGCGGCCGAAGAAAGATCGGTTTCGAAGTCCTCGAGCGCGGTGAAGGCCGACGAGTCGAATCACTGATGCTGGAAAGCGACGACGGCTTGATCTGGCGCAAGCGAGCCGTGTTTCAGGAAATCCAGGGCGACGAAACGGCGTTTCAATTCGAGCCCGACGGCAGCATAGTAGCCGTCGGGCGCCGTGGCGGCGGTAACGCTCAACTGTTGCGATCGCAACCGCCGTACACGACGTGGGACCGCAAAGACCTGGATCGCTACATCGGCGGTCCTTTGTTGATTCGCTGGGGCGACCGTTACGTCGTCGGCGGGCGCAAGTCGATCGGCCCCAAAGGACCAAAGACGTCGATGTGCTGGCTCGTGAACGACCAGCTTCTCGAGTTCGCTGAACTACCGAGCGGTGGCGACAACTCCTACCCCGGCTTCATCGAACTCAGCCCCACGCGCGCTATCATGTCGTGGTATTCTACCCACGAAAGAGATACCAGCGGAAAAACAATCACCGCGATCTACATGACGGACCTGCAAATCGTAAAATAGGCCGCAAACCGTCCTCGACCCCGAACTCATGAAATTCGTTTGCGCTGCTCCATACATCCATCAAACGCGCAGGTTCAGATTAGAATCCGTATAAATCATTCTTGATGAACTATTGAAGGCGTTCTGCTGCGTCTGGACGATATGATGGAATTCTTCACCAACCCTCATACCGCGCGCTGCTAATAACATGACGTCTTCGAAAAAGAAGTTCGGTCTCTGGACACTCACATTCCTGGTGATTGCCAACATGATCGGGGCGGGCGTATTTACGACGTCCGGGTTCACGATCAGCAGCCTCGGCTCGCCATTTTTGGTCGTCGCGGCGTGGCTGGTTGGCGGGTTGATCGCCATCGCGGGCGCGGCGAGCTACGGCCAGCTTGCACGGCTCATCCCCGAGTCGGGAGGCGAGTATGTGTTTTTGTCCCGAGTGGCTCATCCTTTGCTCGGTTTCATTGCCGGTTGGGTTTCGCTGATTGCGGGGTTCTCCGGAGCAATCGCTTTCGCGGCCACGGCATTTGCCAGCTACGTAGTTGCGGAAGAAACGCGCCCTTTGTGGCTGCGGGATGCGGTGGCCGTCTCCGTGATCGTCGTTGCCGGCTATTTCCATGGTCTTCATCGCCATGTCGGAGCGGTCATGCAGAATACTCTGGTCATCTTGAAACTCGGACTCTTGGCGGCATTGTTAGTCTTCGCCGCAACGAGAATTACAACGCACACATGGCACACCGCAACTCTTGCAAACTTCGACAAGACTGGTTGGCCGTTGGTCAGCGCCTTTGCCGGCGCTCTGGTCTGGATTGCACTGAGCTATATGGGGTTCAATGCTGCAGTCTATGTTGCTGATGAGGCGGACGACGCAACTCGCACGGTTCCCCGAGCGCTCATGTTAGGAACGTCGGCCACCCTTGTCCTGTACTTGCTTCTTAACGCCGTCTTCGTCTTTGCAGCGCCGGCAGAAAAGATCGCTGGTGTGCCCGATGTGGCGACTGTTGCGGCAGACTCTCTCGGCGGCGGTAGCTTTGCGAACCTTGTCCGCCTGACCATTTCCGCCGCGCTGCTCACATCGGTCCTCAGCATGATGTTGGCCGCGCCTCGCGTCTACGCGAAGATGGCCGAAGACGGGCTGATGCCACGGTTTCTGCGGTTTAGCGGCGAGGCACCATGGGCTGCAACGTTGGTTCAAGTACTGATTGCCGTGGTGCTTGTTCTCAGCTCGTCATTGCGGGGGTTGTTGTCCTACTTGGGTCTGACTCTCTCACTATCGGCGGCTTGTTCGGTGGCCTGTCTGTTCCTTCCCGCTGCTCGACGAGAATCTTCGCGTGTTGCCACGCTTTTGCTTCCGGCTATCTACATCGTGCTCACGGTAGCAGCCGCGATCATCGCAACGGTAGCCGAGCCACGACAACTGCTTGGAACGGCATTGACGTTCTTGGTTGGAGCGGTACTGTACTTTGTCGTTGGCGGCCCTAGCCGCGGCAGTGTCCAGTCAAGAAATCACCGCGACGACGAGACGGCCTGATTGGCATGGCACCGAGGTGCGATGGCAAGATAATTTAATGATCAGCATAGTTCTCGGTTTAGGAACAGCGTTTCAATGAGTGACAACGTTCTAGCAACGAAAACATGAAAACCTAAGCGACCGCCTTTGGCCGGACCAGCCGCTTTACGTGAGCACAATCCCCGCTGGAACGCGAAGTACGGACGACTTTGAACCACAGCTTCGATATGCAACTGAAACACCGGCACGTTCGACTTTACCGCCCGAAGTTTTGAAGATCGAGAAACGGTTGAAGCAGCTTCCCGCAGAAGAACTCGAACGAATTACAAATCTGTTGGCACAATTTTTTTAGATCTAAAGGGGCGTTGCACAAACCTCCAGATTTAGGGAGCCGAGATATTTGAAACACCGCGCGAGGGCGGGATCGGCATCTTGCAAATCACGCAGGAGGCGCGATCCTGAGCGTGAACGCGACCCCGCTGAGGTCGAAAAGACCGACGGCAGTTCGTCATGAGTTGAACTGATGGAAGTTGGACAACCCGACGCGGCGAAGGATCTTTTGTAACTCGCCTCGGTGATCGAGACCGCTGCAGTTGTGAAATCACATCGACGACAACCTTAAACCTAGCCTCGAACTCCCACTGCGATTACGCACTTCGCGACATCGGAGGGCGTGTCCTCGGTCACTTAGCCGGTAGGTGTGTGCGCACGAGTCGCCGTAGACGTCGCATTTTGCAAACCTTTGATTTTGTTGCGTGGTTGCTGAACGAGTGCTAGGCGGCTTGCCTCTTCTCTTACGAGTTGGCACACGAAAAATTCCCCTGTCGTGAAACCAAAGCCCTTCTGACGCATCTTGATGAAGCGGCCATACTACTCATGCGGTCGCCAAATCTTTTCGTTTTTCGGCAATTAACGCCAGGAGCGACTTTTGTGGGTCCGCGAATTTCTGGATGCATTCTTCCATCAACACCTTTTCGAGTTTCGCGAAATCCACTTCGTCATCGATCTCTTGCAACACTTCGTCACTCGGCCGTTCGTCGATGGCGCGGGTAAACGTGATGCCGCTTGCTTCGACCGCGTTGTTCGTCGCGGGCGGATTGGTTTCAATGTCGCTGCCGGCGAACGCCACGACATATTTCCACGGCTCATCTTCCGGCTTGTTGGTGCCCGTGCTGGCAAAGATCATCTCCTGTTGCAGGGGCGTTTTGTTCTCCGACCAGAACCGTTGATTCTCTTGCCAGATGCGTTTGGCGTTGACGATGCCGACCTGGCCTTGTGCGGCGGACAATTGAGGCACCTGTTCTTCCGTGTAAACGTCGATGCGAGAAACGAAAATGCTGTACACGCTTTTGAACCTGTCGAGCGATTTGCGGCGTTGTGCGCCGCGCCAGACCGCGTCGCGAGCGGCGAGGTATGGCCGCATCGTGAAGATTAGCGTCATGTTCAACGGCACGCCGCACGGGGCAATGACGGGAGTGCACGACATCGCTGACTTCTACTCGTCGGAAGTCGACTCGCCAAGTCGTCGCAACTTCAGAGCCAGTTGCGCGGTCAGTCTGCGATCTGTATCAATGGACTCGTCTTTCGAATCAGCCTCAATGATCGCACTAGACCCTGGCAGCACGAGGCCCAGCAACTCTGCAATGCGATACCGCTTTTGAAGCGAGCAACCTTCGCTCGCCGCAAGAAGTTGCCGGGCGGCGACATCGCCGAAGCGTGAGATGAACGCTACTCGGTCGCGATCGTTTGCGGACCAAGCGGAGTGTGAATTGTCGATCGCGCTTCGGAGCACGCCATATTGCATCGCGCGTCGGAACGCGGCATCTGGGCTGGTCAGCAACACTTTCCAAGCTGCGTTGCGGGTCTCAGCCGGCACTCCAAGTGCGATTGCGTTTCGAAGGGGTAGATCAAATGGATTGTCGACTCGTTGTCGCTTTATCGCTCGACGCAGTTGCAGATTGCCAAGCGCTATCGCGGCGTCACGTTTTCGTTCTGTCGTCGCCAGAATCTCGCGGAGATGCGGAATCGCACGCGGATCGCCGATTTGCTCCAGCGCGGCAACACACGTCAGATGGTTGTGCGACTTCTTTCCGCGAACGTGCTCCAGATAGTACGCCTCAACAAACGGGAACAGCGACGCATCACCGCCTTGGGAACGGACGATCGAAACAAGCCGTTCGTTCATCCACTGCGGCAGTCCTCGCCGATACTTCAGCTTGGCAATGTCTTTTGGCTCGGCGAGGTCATGGATCACTCCAATTGCAGATTGGAGTTCACCCTTTGTATCGTTTGAGTTCTCATAGGCCGCGAGCGCCAGGGGCAGTTGCATTTCATGACCGGCTCGTCCCAGAGCCCGCATCACTTGCGGAGCAAGCTTGGGATACTTCCGCCGCAGTGAGTCAAGAAGCGGCAGAGCCTTATCTCGTTCCGGATCGGAACACAACAGGAGATCAAGGTACTGGATGAAGGCGCTTTCCGACGAGGCCGCGACGTGGTCAGCGATGCCGGCAAGGTCATCGAAGCGGTCCGGCAACGTCATGTGCGACAATGCCTGCGTTGCTCCTTGGACCAGAAGACTGTCGCCCGCGACGTGAATGAATCGGATGATCCCTGGCGCGGCTTTGGGAGAACGGAATGTCGAAAGCGCGTAGTAGGCGGCGTTCTGGCGTCGCCACTGGAATCCGGACGTCGTGACCTTGCTGGCTCGGGCTTTCTCGCGCAGTCTCAAGTCGATCTGAGCCAACACAAACGGCAGTGCCGCTGACTTGTCCTCAATCGTCAGAAATTGAACCAGCTTGAGCGATTCGATGGCGGACTTTGGATTTGCCTCGGCCAGCTTCAGGAGTTCCGCCAGGTTGGATTGCGTATCGATTCTGGCCTGGCAAAGGATGAATCGTCGGCCAATCCGTTCCTGAAGTTTCAGCTCATCGTCCTTGAGCAACTCCACGCGCCGAGCGAGCTCGCTCAACGCCTTGGGCGTCAGCACGTAGCTGTCGTTCGAGGACCGTTTCTTAAACCGGTTGAAGTCGTCGTCTGATTGAAGCCACGGAGATTTCCCCCTTGCCAGCACCCATTCGTACAGGCTTTGCGCCTGCTTTGCCCCATAGATTGCATTCTGAATCGACTCCAAAGTCGAAACGAAGTCGGGATGCTCGCGAGTCATGCGCAACACGAGCTGATGAGCGTCCCAGGGTTTACCCGCCTCGAGCAAGACAGAGTAAAGAGCGGACATCAGCAGAGGACGGACCGTCGGGTTCTTCGTCTTTTCAATGAGCGTCCGGAGGTCTTCCTCAACTCGCGAATCGTTGTTGGGAAATCGTCCAAGCCACGAGTGACTGTCCTTGTCGATTCCCACGGGCACGAGGTGTAGCATCGTCGCGTCGCCCTTGAGGCGAACGTCAAACCGCCGGAGGCCATCTTTCGGAACAGTGATGGAGTGCGGTGCGGGTGCGATGACGAGTTGAACTCCGGTCGGGCACGTCACCGAGACGGCGACATCACCGGGTGATGGAAAGAGCGAAGCCAGCGCCTGTTGGCCGGCAAATCGCACGCCTGAGTCGAGCGGATGAACCAGAGTCAACAGTTCGACATCGTGCTCGAGCGTGACGGTTGCCGATTCGCCAGCCTTCAGCGGAGCATCAAACGAGACGAGCACCGGAACATAAACGTCCCTTCGGTTCCGTTGGTGAGGTTGCGGTGGCGGCATCGGACGACCGAGCTCCGCAAACACCGTCTGGTCTCGCCAGAGTTCCCGTAAGTCCGTTCGAACATCTCGAGTGCGGAGGAGTTTCCCGGTGAACGGGCTTACTGAGGATTCATCGAATCCCCATTTTGAAAGCAGCTTTGTCGCCGATTGATCTTCTGTGTCAAGCTGCTTGCGAATGTCCGTGAACAACGTTCGAACCAGCGCTTTGGAAGGTGTGTTGCCGCCGCGTTCGAGGAACGACTGCATTTGCAGCGACGTGGTCAGGTTGAGCCCGCTCGAATCGTGAAGGTGCTTGAGGATCGGGCCGTTGAGCAGCTTCTGAGACTCGCGCAACGATCGCCAAACTTCGCGCAGCTTTGGCCGCAACTCAGCCAGTTCCGGCTTGGAGGCGAACCACTGGTCGACTTTCTCGAGCCATTCCTTTTCGTATGGGCGATAGATTTCCGGGTCATACTCGTTAAGGATGGAAAGGTATTTCCACCGCTTGTACGGTCCGTCGATTCGCAGCTTGGGATCGATTTCGGGCATCAGCCGGACGAGATGTCCGAAGTGCGGATCGCCCGTGGCGACATAAATGGTCGTGAAATCCAATTCGTCAGCGTGGATCAGGTGACGCCTGGCGCGTTTTTCGAATTCCCGGGTGACGGTGTTGACCTCGTTCCGTGACTCAGCAAGCTTGCGATACCGAGCTACTAGTTCGCGCAGCTTTGCGTCCTGCTCGATCCATTCGTTGATGCGATCACTCCATGCAATCCGCCGCTCTTCATTGGGCCACTCGCGCGAGCGCGACTCGGGATCGATCAGCACTTTTGTCTCGGCCGTGACAGGCTTGCCATTGACTGCAACGAGGCACCACGGTTTCCGTCCCTGCGCGCGTTTCCAAATCGGTGGAGCCGCAACCGGAAAAATTCGACGAGTGCCGTCCGCTTCACCCGACGTGTTACGAAGTCGAAACGAAGTGCGAATGTTTGCCGTGAGCGTATATTTCTGAGGCGACGAACTCACTGCGACACGGACTTGCCCCTGGTCGATTCGCACCGCCTCTGCATCCTCACTCTGCACAGGCGTGACGAATGCCAGAAGTAACACAAAGGAAAGCAATGACAGGCCTCGACACATGACAGTATTCATGACAAGTCTCCGTGAATTCACCGCGTCAACGATTCCAGAGTTTATTATATCCGGTCGTCTTACAGGCTTTGACAGCGAATCAGTGTTGTTACATGTCTTGCGACTTCGCCTACATTACCAAGGCAATTTCTCAAGATTCACATTGCCGCCACTAAGGATGATGCCGACCCGCTGACCTTCGACCGTTTCCCGAAACTCAGGCGTCAAGGCCACCGCGATCGCGACGGCCGAACTGGGTTCGATCAACAGTTTCGCTCGTTCCCACGCCAACCGCATCGCTTGCACGATTTGATCTTCATCAACGGTCATGACGCGATCGACCAAGTCGCGCACGAATGGCCAAGTCAGTTCGCCGAGGCTGGTGAGCAAACCGTCGGCAATCGTCTGCGGACTTGTTTGCGGAATGAGCTGTCCCGATTCTTTCGAACGATAAGCATCGTCCGCACCCTCCGGTTCGGCCGCCACGATCCTGATTGCCGGTTGAATTGCTTTCGCCGCGGCACACGTGCCGCTGATCAATCCGCCCCCGCCAACCGGCGCGATGATCACATCGAGCGATTCCGCTTCGTCCAACAATTCGAGCGCGGCAGTTCCTTGGCCCGCAATGATGTCGGCGTTGTCGTACGGATGAATGAACGTCGCGCCCGTTTCTTGTTGCACTTGCTTGGCCGTCGTTTCCCTGGCTCGCAGCGTTGGCTCGCACTCGACAACGATCGCTCCGTAACCTTCAACTGCCGTTCGCTTAACAGGCGACGCGGAACTTGGCATGACAATGTGAGCCGGGATGTCTCGCAGGCGTGCCGCCAGCGCGAGAGCTTGCGCGTGGTTGCCCGAACTGTGCGTGACAACGCCTTTCGCTGCCGTCGAATCAGCGAGCTTAAAAACTGCATTGCACGCACCGCGAAACTTGAACGCTCCGACCTTTTGCAAGTTCTCACATTTGAAGAACAGTTGCCGCTGGGCAAGCTGGTCGAACGTCGCACAGGTGACGACGGGCGTGCGATGCGCGAATTCGGCGATTCGGGCGGCGGCCTCACGGACGGACGATAAATCGGCGGCGTAGTTGTTCATTTTCGTTGGAGTGCAGAACAATTGTCCCAATTGTTCAGCGAGCAATTGGGAGAATTGCTCTACACTAAAACAGTTCCGAGATGGGCTCGCCAAAGTAGACGTGATGCGGCCGGTTAAAGCTGCCGTACCATGCGGTCTTCCGCGGCAGCCCGAGGGCCTTGTAAATCATGGCGGCCATTTTCTCCGACGTCTGAAGTTCCGATGCGGGATAACCGCCCGTTTCGTCACTCGAGCCACTGGTGATTTGAAAAGATTAGCCGATTCGCCGTTCCGCGCCAACAAAATACTTGACAGACCAGTGGCCCTGCGGGTACTGTACTAGATCGATAGTACAGGAGACGCACATGTTCTTTCAAATCGACCCGTCCAACGGTTTGGCGATTTACGACCAGATCGTGCGACAGGTCAAATTTGCCGTGGCGGATGAAGTCTTGAGTCCCGGCGAGTTGGTCCCTTCGGTGCGGGAACTTGCACGGGAGTTGAGGATCAACCCCAACACCGTGACACGGGCTTATCGCGAATTGCAGTCGGATCGCGTTTTGCAAACGGTTCGCGGCACGGGATTGGAAGTTGCGCCGGGCGCGGTCAAGCGCTGCCGCACGGATCGCACAAAGCTGATTCGTCAGCGCATCGGTCATGTGCTGACCGAAGCCGTGCAGAGTGGCATCGCTGAAGACGAGCTGCGCAAGATGATCGACGAAGAATTGAAGAACGTGAAGTGATGAAAGCAAAAGATCGGAGAGTCAGCCATGAGTACGGCCGTTCGATTTAACGAAGTGACCAAGAAGTTCGGATCGCAAGTTGCGTTGGACGAGGTCACGTTGGAGATTCCACAAGGCGTCGTGTTCGCACTGCTCGGCGAGAACGGCGCGGGCAAGACAACATCGCTGCGGATCATGCTAGGGCTGACGGAAGCGGACGCGGGCCAGTCGGAAGTACTCGGGCTCGATAGCAAAACGCAAGGACTCGAAATTCGCCGTCGCGTCGGCTATGTGCCCGAAATGCCAACGATGTACGACTGGATGACTGTCGGCGAAATCGGCTGGTTCACTGCCGGATTCTATAGCGGCGGTTTCCTGCCGCGATACAACGAGTTGGCCGAACAGTTTGGATTGGACTTGAGCAAGAAGATAAAGTCGATTTCGAAAGGGATGCGAGCCAAAGTCGCGTTGTCGCTGGCCATGGCCCACGATCCAGAACTGCTCGTGCTGGACGAACCGACGTCGGGACTCGACCCGATCGTGCGGCGTGAGTTTCTCGAAAGCATGGTCGATCTGGCAGCCGACGGCAAAACCGTGTTGCTGTCCAGCCACCAGATTAACGAAGTCGAACGCGTGGCCGACATGGTGGCCATCATTCGCGGCGGCAAGGTTGTGTTGGTCGAGCGGCTCGATACGTTGAAGAGTGAAATCCAACAACTGACCGTCACGCTGTCGAACGGCATGCCCGAGCCGCCGGCGATCGACGGGGAAGTGTTACGCGAACAACGTCGCGAAAGACAGTGGCGCGTGTTGGCTCGCAGCCTGGGGCCGGAACAGATCGAACAGCTTCGAGGTCACGAGTCGGTGGGCTCGGTTGACGCCTGTTCGGCGAGCTTGGAAGAGATTTTTGTGGCCTACATGAAACGGTAGAACGACATGAATAACACCGTCCTTTGGCGCATCGTTTGGAAAGAATATCGCCAGCAGCGCGCGTTCTGGTGGTCGATCGTGGCAATTGCGATGTGCGTGTTAATGATTGTCGTGGCCAGCGCGATCTACCAGGGAAAAGTCGCCACGAGCGATCATCTGTTTTCCATCGCGCTCGTCCTGCCAACACTGTACGCTCTCGGCTGTGGAGCGACGCTGTTCGCCACCGAGCATGAAAATCAGACATTCCTGTTTCAACGCTGCTTGCCCGTGGAACCCGGTCCGGTGTTTTCGGGCAAAGCGCTGTACGCCGTGTTCAGCAGCGCGGCTTTGTTTCTCGTGCTCGTGTTCTCGGCATTCATCGTTGGCGGATTCTCGCTGCCGACGGCGAACCGATTTCCACTTTGGTGCGCGGCCGCGCTGGTCACTTCGCTCGAACTGTTCGCCTGGGGCGTTTTATTTTCGCTGTTGATGACGCGGCCGTTGCGTGCCGCGGTGTTGGCGGTGACCATCGCTTCGCTAAACGTGCACCTGGTGATTCCGCCACTGATGGAGGATTACTCGCGGGCACAACTTGGGCACGCAGCGTTTGGCATGGAGAGCTACCTGATCGGACTTCCGCTGCGTTGCGTCGTGGTTGTGGTACTCGCAGCGATCGACATGTGGCTCGGCTGGCATTGGTTTCGTGACAAGCCATGGCTGGGATTCGGGGGCGAAAAGAAGATTGCAGCGACCGCGGTTGACGAAAATGCGATGGGAAAACACTCTGGCTTCCAACGTCTAGTCTGGCAGGTACGGCGTCAATCGTCGCCTTACATTTGGACGTTCACCGGCATCTATTTCGCACTGATCGGTTACATCCTGCTCCATAGTTGGAGACACGGAAACACGAGTTCGCTTGTCCTTGCTGTTCACTTTCTCACGCTATTCGGTCCGCTTGCCGGAAGTTGCGTTTTCCTGAGCGACCAACACAAACAGGGGTTTCGATTTTTGGCAGAGCGCGGCGTGAGCTTCTGGCAAATTTGGCTGAGTCGTCAGACGGTGTGGTTCGCCGTTTTGCTCGTGTGGCTGGTCGTTGCCTTGGCACTGGCCGGAATCTCGCGCATGAGCGCTCCGCACGGTCTTGGCCCGAGTGATCCAACGATTGCTGTCGTCGTTGGCTGGGTCATCATCGGGTTTGCAACCGGACAAGCTTGTTCGATGTTCTTGCGCAACGGAATCATTGCCGCCGTGGTGGCATTGTTTGCGGCTTGGGGTTTTTGCCTTGCGACAATGGGGACGATCTACCTGACAAGTCCAATTGCCATTTATCTCAGTGCACCGATTCCGGTGATCCTGCTGGTGGCAAGTCGTCTGCGAGTGGGCGATTGGCTGCTGGAACGCGTCAACTGGCGTGGTCGGATCCGAGCCACTGTGTCGATTGTTGTGCCGCTAGCCGTGCTGTGGATCGCGTTCATCGTTTTTCGTGTTGTCGAAATCCCGTTCGTCGATCACGGCTTTGCGATCGATGAATTTGTAACGAAACCTATGGCCGAAGAACGCAGAACTGCCGAGTTGTATCGGCAGGCGTTGGATCGAATTCCGGAAGCTCCGCACGCCGAACGCGGAACAGACGCCTACAATCAGTGGCTCGACAGCGCCGCCGCTGGTATCGGCGCAGCAATCGATACGAGCCGGCGAGAAACATGCATGTTGCTCGATCCGGCCAGAAAGACGTCCGAGATCGTCGGATACGACAACCGATTTGGACTGGGGCAGATCGTGATCGACCGTGGAGATCTATGCTTGCAACGTGGCGACTTGGATGAGTCGCTGGAACACTATCTCGCTGCGTTGCGAATGGCCCGGCATTTTCGCAACAAAGCCAGTTGGCACGGCCATCTTTCAGCAGATCAAATCGAAGCGGCCGTGTATTCGTCGCTGAACCAATGGGCCGCTCATGAGGACCAAACGAGCGAGCAAATTCGCCGTGGGATGGACCAGGTCGTTCGATGGACGCGCGACCTTGCCTCCCGTTCGAGTAGCATCAAATTCGACTACCTCTTTCAAAGATCGCTGGTGGAAGACTTCAACGACGCCCGCCAGGCCATCTTTGGCACCGAGCAACAACCGCTGTTTTATGGCATCGACTATGTGCCTTGGGAAGCGATGCGAACACGACGCTTGATCAACACACAGTGCCAATGGAATCTAGAAAGCCTGCGGGCTGCCGAAGGCGCGATCAAGAATAATGTACCGCATGCGAAAATCATCGGCGATGATTGGCACACGCGGCATGAGCAACTCGCCAAGTGGACAAGAACCACGCCAGTCGTCGCCTGGTCGACGGGCCTCGATTTCTATCAACTAACTACCGCCGAATTCCGTGCCGTCGCGCGACGCAGGGTTGCCCCCGTGGTGCTGGCCCTTCAAGCATGGCGAACAGATCATGGTCGACTTCCCGAAAAGCTGAACCAACTTAAGCCAGATTATCTCGATGATTTGCCGCTCGATCCCTATTCGACACGGCCATTCGTTTTCTTCCCGCAAGGTGTCCGCGAAAAAATCTCCACCCGCTCGTCTTTGCTCAATGGTAGTGTCGAGGTGAAACGACCGTTTCTATGGATCAACTTGCCGGATGCCAAGTCCGCTGATGTTACGAAGATTGACGTGCTTCGAATGGGTTGCTTGATCGAAATCGCCGGACCGTAGCACAGCCAGGTTGGCTGTCGATACCAGAGCAGACCGGCCGCCTGTGCTACTCGTCGCTATTCGAACGAAGCTTCCATTCTTTATCAACGATCAATCGTGCACCGCGGCGGTACGTCATGTATGACCAGGCCCATTGCAACACGACCAGCAAGCGATTGCGAAAACCGGTCAGGAAATAAATGTGCACAACGAGCCAAGTTAGCCACGCGAAGAAGCCGCGGAATTTCCAGCCGCCCACTTGTGCCACCGCGCGGTTGCGGCCGATCGTGGCCATGATGCCTTTGTCTTTGAAGCAAAATTCTTCTCGCGGTTGTTCTTTCAGGTCACGGCGAATCGTGCGGGCGATGAAGCGGCCTTGCTGGACGGCAACCGGAGCGGTCCCGGGAAGCGGCTCGTCGTTTTCATCGAATCGGGCCTGGTCGCCGGCGATGAAAACTTCAGGATGGTCGGGGAGGCTGAGATCGGATTCGACGAAAATGCGACCCTGCCGGTCGGTTTTGAGCCCCAGCTTTTCTCCTAGACTGGATGCTTGGACTCCTGCCGCCCAAATCACCGTGCTTGCGCGAATCGTTTCGTCGCCGACTTGGACGCCATCATCGTCGACGTGCGAGACTTTGCTTGACGTCCAAATCTGAACGCCCAGCGATTCGAGGTCGCGGACGGCGCGGTCGGAAAGGTCTTCGTCGAACATCGGTAAGATGCCCGGGCCCGCTTCCATCAAGAAAACACGTGTAAGTTTCGCATTGATTGATCGAAAGTCTTTGGCCAAAGTGTAGCGGCTCATTTCGCCAATCGCGCCGGCAAGTTCCACACCTGTCGGTCCACCGCCCACGATGACAAACGTTAGGTGTTTGCGAACGGCTTCTTGATCGTTGCATCGTTCCGCTTTTTCGAAAGCAAGCAGGATGCGACGCCGAATCTCGGTCGCTTGCTCGATCGTTTTCAAACCGGGGGCGTCTTGCTCCCAATCGTCTTGCCCGAAATAGCAGTGCGTCGCGCCGCAGGCGAGCATCAAATAGTTGTAGTCGAGCGTGCCAAAATCGGTGGTGACCGTCTTCGCTTCGAGATCGGCCGAAGTGACCGTGCCTTGCAGCACTTTGATGTTCCGATACGGCGCGAGGATGTTGCGAACAGGAACCGCGATGTCGGCAGGGCTCAGGCCCGCGGTGGCAACTTGATACAGCAGCGGTTGAAAAAGATGGTGGTTGCGGCGATCGACGACGGTGACTTCGACGTCCCGAACGTTCGCCAGCTTCTTTGCCGCGTTCAGTCCGGCGAATCCGGCTCCGACGATCACAGCCTGTTTCGGCACGATATCTAGCTCTTGCCTTTCTGACTTGCCGCCCGGCTCATCTTTTCGCCAATCAACGCGATCTTGTGATCGTGCAATCGCTTTTCGTTCAGCCAATAGGGGCTGGTGATTTCTTTGAACGCGTAGATCGCGGCTTGGATGCCCTCGGCCCAAGCGACCGCGATTAACTTAATGTCGCCGTGTACGTCGCCAACGGCAAACACACCCGCGCGGCTGGTT
Source organism: uncultured Pirellulaceae bacterium (assembly GCA_964343305.1). Lineage (GTDB taxonomy): Bacteria > Planctomycetota > Planctomycetia > Pirellulales > Pirellulaceae > CAYFJO01. Next base: position 29,751 of record CAYFJO010000015.1, read on the forward strand.
TCGAAGTACGGATCGATCGAAATGCTGCCGTCGTCGTTCAGTTGCACGCCGAGCCGCTCGAACGTCTCTTTCGCGGACAAGAATCCGATTTGAACAATGGCAACATCGCAATCAATTTTGTCGCCGCTCGTCAGTGTCGCTTTGATCTGGTCGCCGGCAAACTCAGCGCCGGTGACTTCGGTGCTCGCGTGGACGCGACCGCCAGACTCGACGATACGACGCAATGTGTCTGCCTTGCCGACGGGTGTCTCTTCGCGCACGATCAAGTCCACTTCGCCGCCACGGTGCAAGATCATGACTGCCGCGTCGAGCGCGGAATCACCGCCGCCCACGACCAGCGCCGTGTTGCCTTCATAGTCGCCGATTTTTGGCGTCTTGTAGTAGACCTTTTTCGATTCGAGTTGATCGAGCACGGCCAGCCGTCGCGGATAATGAAGCAACCCGCAGGCAATGATCGTTTTGCGACACAAATAGGTGCCGTTGCTGGTGACGACGCGCTTCAGCGGATCGTCCTTTTCGGTTTGCTCGGTTTCTTCGATCGTGACCAGTTCTTCATTGAATCGAAATTGCACCAGTGAGTCGAGTGCCTGGCGAAACGTTCGTTCGGAAAGTTCTTCTCCCGTGATACCGTCGGGAAAGCCGGGGATGTCGACGATCTTTTTGTCCGCGTACAAAAACTGGGGCTGCCCTCCCGGTTTGTCTTTGGCTTCGATAACCAGTGTCGTCAGTCCGCGATGGGCGGTCGTCAAACTCGCAGCCAAACCGGCTGGCCCCGCACCGATGATGATCACGTCCCAATAGTCAAGACTGTCAAAGTCGAAATCGGGATCAAGCGTGGTGACTTTGAAATCGGCCATGATCGTTTCTCCCTCGTCAATCTGAACGAATTCGGTGAATTCTGTCTATTGGTTGATTGCACACAATCAAAAATACGGACATGATATTACGCACATCAGGTTCGTCAGAAAGCTCTGTAGACGTGTTTACTGACACCGCAAGTATTTGATCCGGCGAAACGAACCCTAACCGATTTTCGTGTGCCACTGGCTCTGCCAGTGTCCCTCGGATGATTCGTTGCAAGCACTGGCAGAGCCAGTGGCACACACATAACCTCACAGTTCATTCGTCATTCAGCAACGATATGAGGAGCCCACCATGACCAAGCAAAACGAAACACCAGCAGTCGATCGACGATCCTTTCTTACCGCGGCGACCGCTCTGACCGCGACCGCTGCAACCTCGAGCTTGTTCGGTCGCGAATACGGCCCCGGTGCTCCGCCAGTGCGGTATCCTGACGCCGACATCTTGGTCCTCGACGACCGATTCAAGAAATACAAACTTGGCAATTCGTCAATTCAGCGCCTCTATCACAGCCAGAATATGCTCTGGGCAGAAGGACCGGCTTGGAACGCCGTGGGCCGCTATCTGTTGTGGAGCGACATTCCCAACAATGTTCAAATGCGTTGGCTCGAAGAAGACGGCCATGTCAGCACGTTCCGCAACCCGGCCGGCAACAGCAACGGCAACACGTTCGACTACCAAGGCCGCCAGATTTCCTGCCAACACGGCCCACGCCGCGTTGTTCGTTACGAACACACCGGCAAAGTCACGGTGATCGCCAGCGAATACAACGGCAAGTCGCTTAACGCCCCGAACGACGCAGTTGTCCATCCAGAAGACGGAGCGATCTGGTTCACTGATCCTGGCTACGGCGGCTTGATGAACTACGAAGGCACACGCGCCACAACTGGCTCGCCGCAGCCCTATCAAAAGGAAGCGATCTATCGTTTCGACGTGAAGACCGGCAAGCTGGCCCAAGTCGCCGACGAGATTTTCAAACCGAACGGCCTGTGTTTTTCGCTCGACTACAAAAAGTTGTACGTTGCCGACACCGGCGCGTCGCACTATGAAACCGCCCCAAAGAACATCCGCGTCTGGGACGTCGATGGCCCGACGCTAAAGAACGGCCGCGAATTTGCATCGATGGAACTGGAAATGGCCGACGGCGAAAAGAAAGCCGGCTTCGCCGACGGCATCCGAGCCGACACCGACGGCAACATCTGGGCCAGCGCCGGCTGGGTCGGCGACGGCTACGACGGCGTCCACATCTTCGCCCCCAACGGCGACCGCATCGGCCAGATTCTGCTACCAGAAATTTGCTCCAACGTCTGCTTCGGCGGCACCAAACGCAATCGCCTTTTCATGACCGGCAGCACGTCGCTGTACGCGGTTTATGTCGAAACGCAAGGTGCCCATATTACATAGTCCAGCGTTTCAAGTTCGGCGATAATGCAAAGCATGACTCCACATCTCACCAAAGATCTTTCAGACGCGTTGCACGCAAATCCCTTGATCGACTTTCCGTCGTCTACCAGAGAATTGAGACACCGTACTTGGCAATGTTTGCATCGCCGCTGACAAGATGAAAACCTCCGTGCTGAGTTTGGGAGACGAGAAGGCGATCAAAGAGATCGCCATGATGTGGTGGCAACGATTCCAAACCAAGAATGTCATCCAACAGAATCGGCTCGAGCTGTAGACCGTTGACTTTCTGCTGTTCGTCCAGCACGTCGGTCAGCGAAAGACGCAAAGAGAGCTTGCCGAGTTGCTGTTTAATTTGGATTTCCCAAACGCTGACCAAGCTCAGGTGCAACGTGTTGGCAGGCGACGAGCAATCTACCAAAACATTAGCTGGCAAACGGCCTTGATCATCGTCCCACCAAATGAACGCGTGTGTATCGAAAAGCAGCTTCACCGATTGTCACCCAACCAGAAATCATCTGACAGCGGAGCATCAAAATCGTCGGCCACAGTCCACGCTCCTTCATGGAGTCCCGCAACACGCTGCCGAGCTTCATCTCGATTCGCCAATGTTGGATCGAGCTTACCTCTCAACCAAGTGAGTAGCATATGTTGGTCGTTGATTGAGAGCGACTCCGCGGCGGCCTCGATTTCAGCCAGGGTCGGGTTCTCAGACATTGATTGACTCCTAACTTGCGCTGCTGTTAGTGTCGAAGAATTGGTCATATAACTCGTCGCAATTCTCGTAAAGCTTGCCACCCAACGGCCGACTCAATTCGCCAATCGTTTTCGACAATCGAGCCGCGGCGGATTCGCAAGTTGTTGGATCGTCCAACGTGAGTCGCTCCAAAATCTCATGGACGAGGTGGTCGAGCGTCGTATTCCGATCCGCAGCGATCCGTTGCGCACGATCGGCGAGTTGGTGGTCGACGCTCAGAATAGTTGTGGTCATGATTCATCCTTTTCAACTCACGAAGTTGATTTGTTACTGCCACACTTCATTTTAGGCGAATCTCGTTCTGACTCAAGCGAGTTTGGAATTCGAGAATTCGAGCAAACTGTCGCAAATCAATAGTCTCGCAATATCTCAGTCGCCGCGTTCATACCACAGGCTCCCATGACGCCGCCGCCGGGGTGGCTGGCTGCACCACACATGTAGAGTCCTTTGATGGGGGTGCGATGGTCGGACCAGCCCGCGGTTGGACGCATAAAGAGCAACTGGTTGAAATTCATCGCGCCTTGCATGATGTTGCCGCCGGTTAGACCGAAAGTGCGTTCGAGGTCGAGTGGGCTGATTATTTGACGGTGCTCGATCGCGTCCGGGACGTTCGGTGCATAACGAGCCAGTGTCTCGATGCAGCGGTCGGCAAAGTCTTCTTTGACGTCGTCCCAATGCCGGCCGTCGGCGAGTTTGTAGGGTGCGTATTGGACGAACATCGACATCAGGTGCTTGCCGTCAGGAGCGATCGTGTCGTCGACGCTGGTGGGCAGTGTGATTTCCAGGATTGGTTCGCGGCTGGGCCAGCCGTATTTGGCGTCATCGTAGGCTCGTTCAAGATAGTCGAGCGTCTCGCCGATGTGGATCGTGCCGTGATGGTGCGGGGCAATGCCGTCGGATGGCTGGCAAAGGAAATTCGGCAGCTCGGACAACGCGACGTTGATCTTTGCCGAGGCGGATGCATAGTCGATCTTGGAAATGGCGGTACGAAAACCTTCGGGCAGTTCTGTTGGTTCAAGGAAACGTTGAAAAGTCAAATTCGCATCAACGCTGGATGCGACCACGGGTGCTTCGTAGGTATTTCCGCCGGCAACAACGCCTTGAATGCGACCGAAGTTGACCAGGACACGCGCGACTTCGGCTTCACAAATGATGTCGACACGAAGTTCGTTGCACGCTTTTTCCAAGGCGTCTGCCAATCCGCCCATGCCGCCACGGACGTAGCCCCACACGCCGCGCGCTCCGCCCGCTTCACCCATCACGTGGTGCAGCAAAACGTAGGCCGTGCCGGGCGACGAGATCGAAGCAAACGCACCGATGATCGCGTCGGTGGCGAGTGTCGTGCGCAGAATTTCCGATTCGAACCAGCGCTCAAGAATCGGTCGTGCTGCTCCGGTCAACAGTTCGATGGCGTCGGGCAAATCGCTGCCCAGCGCTGACATCGACTTGTACATGTCCCACAATTTTCCGGTGTCGCGCATTCGTTTGCCAAGGCCAACTTTGCGTGTTGCTTTGGGCAACGGCAAAGGATCGGGTGCTGTGCGAGAAAGAAGCGGTTCGAGCACGCTGGCAACTCGTTCGAGCAACGCCTCATACTTGGGAAACACTTCGGCGTCGCGCTGGCTGAACTTACCGATTTCGGTTTGGTTGGCCGACGTGTGGGGACCAAGCAACAACGAGCGGCCGTCAATCATCGGTGTGAACGACGACGGATTGCGCGGCAGGACTTCGAGGCCAAAGTGTTTTAGTCGCAATTCGCGGATGATTTGTGGCAAGAAGAGGCTGATGACGTATGCGGCCGTCGAAACTTTGTAGCCAGGCCAAAGTTCTTCCGTCGTCGCACATCCGCCCAAGACATGGCGTCGCTCCAAGACGCAGACGGACTTGCCGGACTTGGCCAAATACGCGGCGGTGACGAGTCCGTTGTGGCCGCCGCCGATGACAATGCAGTCGTATTTTTTTTGCTGAGGCATGCTTGTCTTTCTGTGGGACGGATTGCTAATTCGTCCAGCCGCGATCGGACGGATTGGAAATCCGTCCTACAGATTATCCCTTAATTCCCGTGGTGACGATTCCGCGGACGAATGTTCGTTGGGCGAGGAGAAACAAAACTAAGATCGGCAAGGTGAATAGCACAGACGCAGCTAAAAGCAAATGGGTCTGGTCGGAGTACGAACTGATAAATCGCTCAAGTCCGTAAGCGAGTGGAAAATGTTCGGCGTCGCGTAGATAGAGCAGCGGCCCATTGAAATCGTTCCACGAGTGAATGAATTGGAACAAGGCGACGGTTGCGAGTGCGGGAATGCTCAGCGGCACGACAATTCGAGAAAAAATGCCGCATTCGCCAAGGCCGTCGATGCGGGCCGCCTCACTGAGTTCCTCGGGAATCGACAGGAAAAATTGCCGCAGTAGAAAAATGTAAAACGCTTCGCCGAGAAACGTCGGCACGACCAACGCACCGAGCGAGTTGTACAAGCCAAGTTCACGAATTAATAGAAAGCGCGGAATCATGGTCACATGCCAGGGCAGCAGCATTGTGGCGATCAGAATGCCGAAAAGGATGTCGCGACCGGGCCAACGCAACTTGGCAAAACCGTAGGCCACGATCGAGCACGAGACGAGCGTACCAATGACGCTGCCCGCGCACAGCAGCAGCGAGTTGCTCAAGTAACGCAAGAAAGGCATTGACGACAGCGCGTCGGGATAGTTTTGCCACGTTGGATCGCTTGGCAAGAGCGAATGCGGACGGGCAACGATTTCGTCGGCAGATTTGAGTGAAGACAGAAACATCCACGCGAGTGGAAACGCGAACACGAGTGCTGCGATTGACAGAATGCTGTAAGGCAGAATGATTTGGAACGTTCGGCGCATTTCTATTCTGAGTCGCTCATCCGATCGAGATGTGCTTGGATGCGTTTTGTGGCTTGCTGGAGAAGTTCGCGTGGCGAGTCATTCGGATCAGCCATCGCTTCGCCGCCAACGTTCTTGATTTCCCGGTTGAACAACGCCGCGCCTCGAACGATTGGGACGGGGTATTGGTTTTCGCTGCCGGCGAGGTCGACGAATTTACGGAACAACGGTTGGTCGTTGAGGAAGCTTCTGAACACAGGTTCATCGACGACTTTTTGCGAGACCGGAATCCAACCGCCGTTGGTGCACGTCGTTGCGGCCGCGGACTCGTTGCCGTCGAAGCCGCTCCAGAACTTCATGAACTCCCATGCACCCGCGGAACATTTGGCTCCGCGCGGAACGAGAAAGAAGTTACCGTTGACCCAGCCTGCGTCGGGTCGCCCGGTGGACGGATGCGGTAACGGGGCGACGCCGTACTCGGCGACAGCAAGGCCGTCTTCTCGACGCTGGCGCGTGGTTCGCTGGATGTCGCGGACGCGCCATTGGCCATCGAGGATCATGGCGTAGCGGCCGTGCGGCGAGTCGTCACTGGTTGGCAGCAGCGGGAATGTTTTGCCGGGTAGCGATTGATCGCCCTGTCGGAAAGCTGCCACTCGCTCTGGCGCGAAGCGCTGGCTAAAGCTTTGCATCCAATCGAGCGCTTCGACGACGGGCGCCGAATCGGCGGTGACTCCCCTTTCGGAATCGTAGAATTCGCCGCCGAAGGCAATGGCCCAAGCCCACAGCCGGCGCGAATCGGGCAAGTAGCCGAATCGTTGGTAGCGGCCGTCGTCGTCGACCAGCGACAAGCGTTGGGCGATGTTCGACAAATCCTCCGGTGTTTGCGGCAAAGGCACGTTGTTTTCTTCAAACAACGTTTTGTTGTAATACAGCGCGCGGATGTCGAGGCCGTTGCAAAGGCCGTAATGCCGGCCGTCGTACTCACACAACTTTCGCGCGGCGGGAAACAGCCAGCGGTTCAATCGTTCGATTTCGTCGGGCGAAGCAAGTTCGTCGAGTGGCGTAAGAGCACCGCGGCTGGCCCAGTCGGCGATGATCGGATCGTCTTGGTTGATCAAATCGGGTGGGTCGCCGCCCGTGACTGCTAAGAAGAGTTTCACATCCAGGTTGTTGCCAGGCATTGCAACGGCGCGGACGAAATGTTTGTCCTGACTTGCGTTGAACCGCCGGACGACTTCTTCGACCACCGCGCGATCTTCGCCGCCCCAGAAGTGCCAGAAGACGACTTCTTCACGGTCGATGATTGCCTCGTACGACGTTGGTTCCAGCGCGGCGTAAACAACGATGCCGATTGCGAACAGCATCAATATCAACAGGCCAGTATGATTGGTTCGCATTCTTTACTCGTAGCTGCACTCGCCAGAGTGCGGTTTGTGTTTTTCGGCCACGTTCTGGCGAACGTAGCTACAGTTGCTAAGTGCGCATTCCTTGATAGTGGACCCAGTGGCGCGAAGTGCGGAACAGGCCCGCGGTACAAACCAGCAAGACGACAAACAGCACCCACGCCATCGCCGAGGCGTAGCCCATGTCGAGGTCTTGGAACGCCGCCAAGAAAATGTGCAGCGAGAGGACGAGCGTCGAGCCGACGGGTTCGCCGGTGCCTTCGCTGATGATGTAAATCTGTGTGAACGCTTGGACGGATTGGATCAGTCCCATAACGAGATTGAAGAAGATGATCGGTGTGAGCATCGGCAGCGTGACGTGCAGGAAACGGCGCAGTCCGCCCGCTCCGTCGAGCTGGGCCGCTTCGTAAAGTTGTCGCGGCACGTCGCCAATCGCCGCGAGGTAGATGATCATGAAGTTGCCGACGCCCCACAGCGACATCAGCACGAGCATGTCTTTGGAGCCAAATCTCGGCCCATAAAACGCCCCATCCGCGTTGAACCAATTGGGCAGCCAAGCCGCTTCGCCGGGCCCTTTTTGCCACAGCGCTCGTTCGGCGGACAAGCCAAGCGTGTGGTTGACCAGCCCATCTTGAGGATCGAGCAGCCAAAGCCATAAAACACAAGTAGCAACGACTGGCACGACCGAGGGCAAGAAGAAGATTGCTCGAAAAATCGCCTGGCCCTTGATTCGCCACGACAACATCACGGCAAGCAGAATGCCGAGTACGATCGAAAGCGGGACGGAGAGCAGTGCGTAATAGGCGGTGTTCCAAATCGCCCGTCCAAAGCCGCGGCCGGAGGCAATTTCGGTCGCTAACCGTTCGTAATTCTGTGTGCCAACCCAGCGCGGCTCGGTCAACAGATCGTAGCGACAGAAGCTCCAGTACAACGACGCGGCGAACGGGAACACAACTAGTGCTACGAAACCGACCAGCCAGGGCGAGATAAACGCGAGGCCGGTGAGTGTTGATCGATTTGTGGTGGATTCGGGCATCGTGCGGGTCGTGGTGGATTGGCGGATTTGGAAGGTCGCGTATCGCTCAATGTAGCTGAATTTGTGAGAATTCAGACGAGGTGCCAGCCTGAATTTTCACAAATTCAGCTACATGAGGCGGACGCTGTCGCCCGACAGGACGAAGATAAGGTTAGATGAAAACGATTCGACTGAAGAATGCGAAACGACAGATCGCCGCCGCGCGAGATGGCGCGGGGGTTCCGCATGTGTCCGCGTCAAACTGGCTCGACGCGCTCTACGGTTTAGGTTACATGCACGCCATCGACCGTGGGACGCAGTTGCTGTTCTCGCGCAGCGTTGCCAGCGGCCGGGCGGCGGAGGAGATTTCGGACAATCCTGAGTTGTTGGAGACCGACCGGTTTTTGCGCAAGATCGGATTGTATCGAGACCTGGAACTAGAGTTTTCATACTTTTCTCCGGAGTCGCAGGAACAGATCGCAAGCTACTGCGATGGAGTGAACGATGGGCTGGAAAGCTATGGCCGCTCGCTGCCGATGTGGGCGACGGGATTTCAGCCAACGCCGTGGGAGCCGAGCGCCGTGATCCTCGTGGGCCAGTTGTTGAGTTTCGGCGGACTTGCGATCAGCCAGCTTCAAAATGAACGATTGCTCGTGGAGTTGATTCATGCAGGTGTCGATGAGGAGGGGCTGCGCGAGTTGTTCGCGCCGCGTCTGGACGACGTTGATTTTGACTTGTTACAAGAGGTGACGATTGCGAATCAGTTGTCGGACGAAGCATTGGAAGTTTTGACGGACTTGCCGCGTTTGGCGGGCAGCAACGCTTGGGTGGTTTCGCCTTGGCGAAGCGCGACGGGATCGGCGCTGGTGTGCTCCGATCCGCATCTCGAAATCAACCGGCTGCCGGCGATCTGGTACGAATCGGTGCTGCGATGGGATGACCAATACGTGATGGGGGCGACGTTGCCCGGATGTCCGCTGTTTGCCGTCGCGCGCACCAATCAATTGGGCTGGGGCGTGACGTATATGAAAGGCGACACGATCGATTATTTCATCGAAGATTGCCGCCAAGGTGAGACCGGCTGGCAGTATCGCCGCGGCAACGAGTGGTGCGACTTTCACTTGCGCGAAGAGTCAATGGGCCGCAAAGGCAACGGCTCGCACACGATGAACGTTTATGAAAATGCCCAGGGCATCATTGAAGGCGACCTGGATGAAGCGGGGGCTGGTTTGCATCTGTCCATTGCCTGGTCGGGCAGTTATCCAGGTTCGGGCCGAGCGATCGCAACGTGGCTCGAAGTGGTCGGGTGCGCGGGCGCGGCCCAGGCGATGGACACGGTTCGAAGCTGCACGCAGCCCACGTTATGCTGGATGTTTGCCGACCGCGACGGCCACATTGGCATGCAAGTGTGCGGACGATTCCCCCGGCGCGGCGGCAATCAAACGGGATTAACTCCGATTCCGGCATGGGACACGAAGAACCATTGGCAAGGTTGGTTGCCGTTGGATTTGTCGCCCAGGTTGTACGATCCACCGTGCGGTTTTATTGTCGCGGCAAACGAAGATATGAATCCAGCGAACGGCCCGCTGCTACAGTCTCAGCCATTGTCCGACTATCGAAAACGCCGGATCGTGGAACGGCTCGGGGAGCTCGACAAGGCAACGCTCGAAGACATGCAGCAATTGCAATACGACGTAACCAGCGTGCAAGCCCGTGAACTGCTGGAGATTTTTCTCCCACACATGCCGGACGGAGATGTCAAAACACGGATGGAAAACTGGGACTGCAGTTATGGCGCGGACAGTGAGGATGCGACTCTGTTTCAGCGGTTGTATCGCAACGTCATGGTGGAAGTCTTTGGCCACGAAGAAGGCGTCGGTTGGCGTCGCATGTTGTACCTGTGTTCCCGAGCGGGCTTTTCATTGATGGTGCTCGTGTCCGCCGATCGGTTGCTTCGAAAAGAGGAATCGCGTTGGTGGCGCGTTCGCAACAAATCGGATCTGATCCGAGCCGCCGCGGAGAGATTGGAACGGGAAACGGATCGCCCGTGGTCCCAGGTAAACTACTTTCATTTCACCGACCGATTCTTTGGCGGTCACCAAGTGGGGCGCCTGCTGGGATTCAACAGCCGCCGCTATCCAATGATCGGTTGCCATGCGACTCCGTTCCAAGGTCACGTGTTGCAAACGGCCAAGCGGGCGTCGACGTTTGCACCGTCCTATCATTTCGTCGCCGACCTGGGTACGGACGAAGCATGGACCAACTTGCCAGGCGGCCCGAATGAGAGCCGATTCTCGAAGTATTACAACATCGATGTGCCGCGCTGGTTCGCTGGCGAGTATAAACGGCTAGTCCTTGAGTAATCGCCAACTTCCGAAGTCTTCTGAGACTTCGGAAGTCGCCGAGCTTGATTTGGTGAACACAGCGACGATAAGATAGTTGGAAGAGAACCAATTCGTTAGAGGTTGCCAATGAGTACGGCTTTACGATTTACGTTGGACGAATACGATCGCATGATCGAGCAGGGTGTGTTTGATGACCGGCCAGAAGAGAAAATGGAATTGGTCTATGGGGAGATTCGCACGATGAGTCCACCAGGTCCGGCGCATGAAGATGTGATTGATCTTTTGGCAAGGTGGAGTTTTGAATCGACGTTGCGTGACGAAGTTCGCATCCGAGTGCAAAACTCGATCGGCATTCCGGAGTTAGACAGCGCGCCGCAGCCCGACGTGGCTTGGGTTCGTGAACAGAGCTATCGTGCAGGCCGGCCGCAATCAAGCGACGTGCTGTTGCTGATCGAAGTATCGGATTCTAGTTTGCCGGACGATCGCACGACCAAGGCCGAATTGTACGCCGAGGCGGGCGTGTCCGACTATTGGATCATCAACTTGCAGGATTGGTGTATCGAGGTCTACCGAAACCCAGCGAATGGACGATTTCAAGAAAAGCAGACGCACCACACTGGCGAGACGCTCAGTCCGCTTGCACTTTCTGACGTCAAGCTGGAGATCGCGTTCCTCTTTGCTTCGTGATGCTGACGATTGTGTCAGTTGCAACGGGCAGGCGCTTGAAATCTCTTTCATCCCGTAAGCTACGTTTGTCGTGGGCGCATTCTGTTTGCGCGTGGATCATGCCAGTTTCGGTTTTGGGCAAATGAGCGAAATCGCATCGACCATCGGGGTTCTCGATCAACTCGTGCAACGAGCGCGCGGCATGTACTCGTTGCCCGCGGTGGCGATGCAGGTGATGGAATTGACGAACCATCCAACGGTTGATGCAGAAGCGCTGAAGGATTGTATTCAGAACGATCCGGCGCTGACGGCAAAGATCCTGCGAGTGGCGAACAGCAGCTTGTTTGGATTGAGTCGCAAAGTATCGGATCTCAACCAGGCGCTCGCCCTGCTGGGCACCAAGCCGCTGAAGATGCTGGTGTTGGGATTCAGTTTGCCGAAGGAACTGTTTGACGGACTCGAGATGGAGGTCCTCCATCGCTATTGGCGACATACGTTGGTCAAGGCAATTGCCGCGCGCGAACTGGAGGAACGGTTTTGGAAATCATCCGGTGACGATGCCTTCATCGCGGGACTGCTGCAAGATATTGGCATGTTGGCATTGGTCCAAGATTTGGGTCAGTCGTACCTCACGTTTCTGAACCAAGTGTTCGCCGATGGTGGTGACCTGCTTGACTTGGAAATCGAAACCTTGGGGTTCGACCATGCAGCCTTCAGCGCACGGTTGCTGGACCATTGGGGATTGCCGGCGGTGCTTGCTCGAGCCGTCGCAGCGCCGCGAAACCCAAGCGAGTTGTTAAACTTGCCTCGTGAACACCGATCGTTGGCGCAGATTCTGTATGTCGCCGAATTGCTTGCGGAGATCTTGACTCAGGGCCGGGCCGAAGTGTTGGCGCTGTTGCTGGACGCCATGCAGTTGTTTCACGGAGTCTCGTTCGAGTCGCTGGAAGCGCTGGTCAGCAAGATGTCTGAAAAAATCGGTGAATTGGCGGACGTGCTATCTGTGAACTTGCCCGCGGATGTTGATTACCGCCAAGTCCTCGCCGAGGCTCATGAGCGGTTGTCGTTGCTCGTCGAAGACTCTGGCGTTGGAGTGACACAATGTTTGGCCACGGCAAGCGGTGAGTCACAGCGCGAGCCAACACAGTCAGCGGTTGCTGTTGCGCCCGTGACGCAGCCACAGGACGCCGTTTACGAGGGAAGATTAAACGCCGCCATCAACTCCTGTCGCCGAGCGAGGTGTTCGATCAGTTTCCTGTTTGTCGAGATCGATCAGTTCGAAGATCTCGTGCTGCATTGTTCGTTGGACGGAGCCCAGCAACTTGCCAGCAGCCTGGAGTCGGTGATGGATCGCGTTTTCGATCCCGGAGATGTGCGGCTGTTTTGCGGCGACGGAGGTTTTGCGATCATCCTGGAAGACTGCGATCGGGCTCAAGGTGTCGAAATGGCACGACAGATGATTCACGAAGTCCGCACCGATTCTCAAAAGCGATTCGTCGTGGGAGGCCACTCGCTGACGATTAGCATTGGCCTGGCCGCATTGACCATGCCGCCGAAGAATTTCGATGCACGCGAATTAGTCGAAGCGGCCGAACGATGCCTCTACGGAGCCAAGGCGTGTGGAGGCGACAGTTTCAAGAGCATTGACATTTAACAATGTCCAAATCCCAATGACCAATGACCAACGGGACAGACTGCAACCGTGCTTGGGCATTGGACATTGGAGCTTGGTCATTTCTTCCGCGGGTATTTCAACTCTCGGTCATTTGGTATTCTGACAATCATGTCCGACGCGAATCCACTTTTCGATGAATCCTCGCCGAGCGACGCCGCGAATCCATCGAAGTCACCCGCGTATCGGATGGACAATGATTACGTGGTCGCTGAATTGGCGAACGGTTCCAAGCCGTCCGCCGAAGAGCAACTGGCCGAGATCGAGCGTCAATACGTAGCACATCAAAGAAAGCGGAAGACCCGAACGCCGATCATTCTGTTTCTGCTCACCTGTGTCTCCACGTTTTGGGTCGGGGCGACAAACTGGATGCCCTTGCACATCATTTCGATCTGCCTGGGGACGTCCAGCTTGTTGCCGCTTCGGCACGCGTTGCTCGTCTATTGGGACCAAGGCCTGATTTACATGGCTTGTGTGTTGGCGATTTTGATGACACACGAGATGGGGCATTTCATCGCCACGCTGTGTCATCGCATCCGAGCAAGTTTGCCATATTTCTTGCCGTTTCCGATCAACCCCATTGGCACATTCGGGGCCGTGATCATGATGGACGCGATGCGGGCCGATCGAAAACAGATGTTTGATATCGGAATCGCCGGGCCGATCGCCGGCTTGGTGGTCGCGGTGCCGATCATGTGGTACGGCGTCGCGACGTTGGATTTGACGGTGCCGGTGGGAGGTGCCATCAAACTTCACATGCCGCTGGCAGTTCACTGGTTGATGAACCTTTACCATCCAGATGCCTACGAGCCCGGTAGCGGTGTTTGGATCACGCAACTCAATCCGTATTTCATGGCCGGGTGGGTTGGCTTGCTCGTCACGGGGCTGAACATGATTCCCGTCAGTCAACTGGACGGCGGCCACATTACTTACACGCTGTTTGGCAAAGCGGCGCATTGGATCGCTCGCGCGTTCATGGTGGGTGCGATTGCTTACATCGTCTACACAGGCAACCCGGCGTTGATCATCATGGTCATCTTGATCGTGTTGATCGGCACAGACCATCCGCCGACGAAGAACGACCGCGAGCCGATCGGTGTGTTTCGAACGATTCTTGGATACGGGTCGTTGGCGATCCCGATTCTTTGTTTTCCGCCCCGAGTGATGGAAGTGTTTGGCGGATAAGTGTCCGTTTAAGCAACAAGTCAACAGAATTGCGTCTCTTGTTGCATCTTGAGACACGCTGTTTGATAACGGACCAGTGCCACTTGCTGAAATCCGCCAAGGATTCAGGTAATCTAGTGATTTGGCACATTGGTACATGAATTGCCTCTCCGTTGCCGAATAGGAAACAGCTTGTGTTCATTCGGCTTGCGGTTTTGTTCGTTGGGTGTCCATTTTTCTTCAACAAGACTTCGAATGAGAAGGCGGCGATCAGTCGCCGCACTCCAAAATGAAAACATATCACTTCATGGCGTTGGTCATCGCGTTGTCCCTATTCTCGCGTACCGTCTTCGGCGACCCGTGCGGAATGGTGCCACCACCGGCGATCTTTGTGAAAGGCGTCGAACTGAAAGAAGCCAAGATCAGACGAATCGGCGTTCAAAAGACGTACATCTTCTACAAGGATGGCTTGGAGACGATGGTCTTGCGGCCTGGTTTTTCCGGCAACGTCGATCAGTTTGGTATGTTGATTCCGTTTCCTTCGCCTCCGGCAATCCGCAAAGTTGCGGACAATATCTTTGAACAGATTGTCAACGCCATCGATCCTCCGGAGGTCGTCGTTGACCTGCGGCCTCAACCGCGCGGTTTTGGTGGCGGAGGTTTTGGCATGGGTGGATTCGGCGGCGGTGGCATGGGTGGTGGATTGGGTTTCTCCGTGCCGAAGGACGAAGTCAAAGTGATCGAGCAAAAGGCAGTCGGGATGTACGAAGTCGCCGTACTTGCCGCGGGCAGTGCTCGGGCGCTGAAGAAATGGATGGACAATCACAAGTACAGATACCCGAGTGGCATGGAGACCGTGTGTCCTGACTATGTGGAATTGGGCTGGTGTTTTGTCGCGGTGAAAACCAAAGTCAATCAACAGGACGCTTCCGAGCCGCGTCCGGGACAACGCAAGATCGAAAACGATTTGCCAGCCGATGCTTTGTTTGACGGCTACGTGCAAGCGATGGGGTTTCGGTTTCCCACTCGCGAGCCCGTGATCCCCATGAGGTTGTCTGTGTTTAACGAGGGCGAGTTGCGCAACGTGGTGTACATGCTCACGGATGATCCGATGCAGATCGAGCAACTGCCATCAAACATGGTCAAGCGACAGATTCCTGGAACGCAGTTGTATCGCAATCTGACAAAGCCGCTGCCATTGCGAGTCCTCGGTGGTCGCGCCAAAGACATGCCGCGGGCTCGGTTGCGCCAGTTGCCGATCGAGCGTGATCAAACTGTAAAGAATGGCATCGCCGCGGAACTGTTTGCCGCGGACATGTTTGCGGCTCGAACGCAGCGCTTGACGAATGATTACGAGCACATGGAAGCCCAGTTGCTGTCGATTAGCGAATCACTCGACCTGCGTGGCGAAAGGATCGATGCACGGATCCGATCTTTGTTCGCCCAAGAAAGGCATCGCATCATGGCGAAGGCGCTCATCGGCCTGAAGGACATGACGTTAACAGTCATCGATGGTGATTTTCCCCGCGACGTCATCGGCTCGCAGAATCTGACGCTGGCGTCGTATCAGGTGCCAAACGACAAGAATCGTTCGGAACATTACGACTCAAAAACGCTGGGTCCCGCTGGCAAGAAGAACGGCATGCTCTACCTCGGCGCAGTTGAGATCAACAAAGGGGAAGCACGCATTGCGGCCAACCTCAGTCGTGCGTCCCGTGCGCGATGGGGAACGTCCGCTTGGTTGTACGCCGTGGCTTGTGCTTTTACTGCGGGAGTTCTGTTGGCATCTCGACGTCGAGTTTCTCGGCGTGTGGTCTCAACGGGAATGGTACTTTGCATTTTGAGTTTGCCGCTCGCAGGAATAGCGTCCAAGGGAGTGCCTGAACTGCGCCGCCTGCTCGATCAACTGGCAGATGGTCGCACGGCACCAGATGCCGTCGATGAGATCGCAGCGTTCGGCGATGCCGCGATTCCCGCATTGATCCATCAAACCCGATCCAAGGAGGTGACTCGAAAAGGCTGGGCGATCGTCGCTCTGAGCACAATTGGCGGCAGCCAAGCGGCCGATCAATTGAAAGTCCTTTATTCGAATCACAAGAACCACACCGTCGTGAAGATCTGGGCGGCAGCGGCCATGCTCAAAGTTGCTCAAACGCCGGACGAGATGATGGAAATCGTCGCAATGGCCCGCTCCTATCCGTCTTTGGTGCGACCCATCAGCATCGAATTGAAAAAGAAAGCGCGGCGTGACGACATCGATCAAGGAGCCGAAGGATTGCTGGCAGTAGCTGTCACGCTGCCCGAAGTCGAACAGGCCGTGGCTCGCGACATTTTGAGCCTCGGAGCAGAGCCATTGATCGACGTCATGGTGAGCGCCCAAAGCCCATTGGTGCGGCGGAAAGCGGCCAGTTATGTTGCCACCATTGGAGCGTCGGACACCAGCAGCAAAGCCGTTGGCATGGCTGTCGCCAAGGCCCTTCGTTTCAATCCCATGTTTGAAAATCCAGTTTGGCTAGGCGGACCACTGTTTCTGCCTTCGATCAAATGGCAGCAGGCGGAAGCGCGGCTTGTTGTCCGCGAGTTGATTGCGTGGCGACTGTGGGCCGAGTTGAACGGCAAGACCCAGATCGCTCGGCAATTGGAAAACAACTTGCGAAACAATCAACTTTCATCGCAGGCAAAGTACACCGTGCCACGCGCGTTCGGACTCGTGGGCTGGCTCAATGCTTGGAAGGAAATCGCGGGCGTGAAAAGCCTCCGATCGATCTTGGCAGCTCAAGGCGCGGTCGATCGCTACGCTCACTTGCTTGACTAGTGCTATGCTAGCAACGCAGGTGAGTACTCGCGCGCAATCGCTCTTGTCGCGTTGAACAGATCTTCATTACTATGCGATCGCAGCTTACTCGGACAGCGCCACTTTTCGTTTAACGCCAAGCCGGCAGGCGCTGGCGTCGACCACATCCGCCGGCGCCTGCCGGCTTGGCGTTAAACAAGTTTTTCCCAGGAAAGGAATCCGTCGAAATGAGCCTCTCTCTTCGTGAGATCGCAGATCTAATTGATGGCCAACTTGTTGGCGACGGCGAGATTCTAATTTCCGGCGCGGAAACGATCCGGGATGCAGGGCCGCAAGACATCACGTTGGCAGACGATGCAAAGTTTGCGAGCAAATTGAAGCAGTCCAAAGCGGCCGCCGTGGTCGTGGACGCGGACTTTCAACCCGTGGGCATTCCCACGATCACGGTTGAGGATGTTCACGTCGCCTTTCAAATACTCGCCGCGCATTTTCGTCCGCCGCGCGAACGTGGACGTTGCGGCGTCAGTGCGCATGCACACATCAGCCCGACGGCCACGATCGCAAACGACGTTGACATTTATCCCGGAGCGTACGTTGATTCAGATGTTGAAGTTGGTGAGGGATCGACGATTCATTCGGGATCGCGGATTCTGGCCGGAACTAGAATCGGCGCGAATGTCACGATTCTGCCGAACGTCGTCATTTACGAAGACACGGTGATTGGCGACCGTTCGACTATCCACTCGGGCACGGTGATTGGGTGTTACGGTTTTGGCTATTCGACCAAGGATGGCCGCCACCATCTATGCGCTCAACTGGGCAATGTCGAAATCGGATCGGATGTCGAGATCGGCGCGGGGACGACCATTGATCGCGGCACGTACTCATCAACAAAGATCGGCGACGGCACAAAGATCGACAACCAAGTACACATCGCCCATAACTGTCGAATTGGTCGGCATAATCTGTTGTGTGCACAGGTCGGACTCGCGGGCAGTTGCTCGACGGGCGACTACGTTGTCATGGCGGGACAAGTCGGAGTGGCAGACCACCTGCACATTGGCGACCAGGCTGTGCTGTGTGCGAAAACGGGAGTCATCAATGACGTTCCTGGCGGCGAAATGCATTTCGGTATCCCAGGAACACCACGCCGTGAAAAAATGCTGCAACTAGCCGCGATCGGCAAACTGCCAGAGATGCGCAAACGGCTCAAAGAATTGGAGCGCCGTCTGGATGCGATTGATGACCAGCAGTCGTTGTCGAACAAGCCGGAAGCAGCATGAACGCACCGCGTATTGGTCTCGTTGCTGGCTGGGGAAGATACCCCATCCTCGTCGCCGAAACGCTTCAGCGGCATGGCATCGACGTCTTTTGTCTGGGAATCAAAGGCCACGCGGATCCCGTTCTTGCGGAGATCTGCCACGACTTTCGGCCCATTGGCATCGCCAAACTTGGGGCACAGATTCGCTATTTTCGCCGCCACAAGATCACCCACGCGACGATGGCCGGCAAGATTTTCAAGCACAGGGTGCTCTATCATGGGTTGGGTTGGATTGGCCATTTGCCCGACTGGCGTTTCCTGCGTGTGGGACTGCCTTATTTCATTACCAATACCAAGAGTCGCCAGGACGATACTTTGCTCTCGGCGTTCGTGGAAGCGTTTGCCAAAGATGGGATTCATTTCGAACCAGCGACCGATTTTGTGCCGGAGTTACTCGTGAAAAACGGATCATTGACGTGGGGACGACCAAGCAGCACGGAGTGGAAAGATATTCAATTCGGCTGGGGCGTGGCGAAAGAGATCGGCCGGATGGACATTGGCCAAACGGTGGTGATCAAGAATCAAAGCGTCGTGGCCGTGGAAGCCATCGAAGGGACAGACGAGTGCATTCGCCGAGCTGGCGAGCTATGTCCGCAAGGGGGCCTAACGGTGGTGAAGGTTGCCAAACCGCAACAGGATATGAGATTTGACGTGCCGGCGATCGGCGTCGGCACGTTGAAGTCGATCGCGCAAGCGGGCGGGCGGGTGTTGGCCATCGAAGCCGGAAAAACCATTGTCATCGACGCAGATGAGGTCGCTGATTTCGCGCGGAAACACGGGATTTCGGTGGTGGCGGTTGATGCGGACGAGATAAACGTGCGCCGTACAGCAGCCTGAGGCCGATTTGGACCAAGAGTGCTCAATTCTTCGCCAGTCACCGGGCCTGCAAGAAATCTTGTGTCAGCTACCGGGAATTGGTAGACCTTTCCTTTTTTTCTAACACAGGAGACCGAAGCATGGACGCTTCTTTGCAAGACCGCGCAGAACGATTGGCCCGTGAAATGGCAAGCCAGGCTGAAACAACCAACGACGTCAACAGTCTGATGCGGCTGATGATGAAATCGGCCCTGGAACGAATGCTCGATACCGAAATGGAGAATAGTCGCTGTATGTGCACAACATCCATTCTGATTCCGACGATTAAAGTTGCTGCGGGGTGTTAACTGATGTGATTGATGACCAGGCGCACAAGTTTAGCGACGTTGTCGACTTCCAGTTTTTCAAGGATGCTGGCTCGGTGGTTGTCGACTGTCTTGGGACTGATGTCGAGCGCACTGGCAATCTTCTTTGTTGATAGGCCCTGTGCCAGCAATTTCATTATTTCACGCTTTCGGTTGGAAAGTTGCGCCACGCGCTGAGCGACGTAGGCATGTTGGGCTTGCTCGCGCCGCGTGGCGGCATCCATTTTGATGGCCTCGTGGATGCGATCCAGCAGCAATTGCGGGCTGTAAGATTTTTGTATGAAGTCGATTGCTCCTGTGCGAATTGCTTGCGTGGCGACGGAAAGTTCGGCGTGTGCCGAGATCATAATGATTGGGAGAGGCGACCCTTCGTCAACAAGCCGCTGCTGTAGCTCCAAACCACTCATGCCGGGCATGCGAACGTCTAGAATCAGGCACCCTGGAATGTCTGACCGATAAGAATCAAGAAACTCCTGAGCCGAAGAAAACGCCTCGACCTTGAGGTCCACGGAGCGTGCCAAGATAGAAATCGATTTGCGGACAACCGAATCGTCGTCAACGATGAACACTGTTGCCAGTTCTGTTCTAGCTTTGGTGTCGCCACCCGTCTTTTCAAATACCATCGCATGCTACCCTGTTCTGGTGTGAGTGTAGTAGCCACCCCCCCAATCCGACCCTACAAGTTGTATCGACCCGCGACCGAAGGTGTCAAGCACGCTTATTCCTGAGCGGAATAGGGAATCTGCCTATCCCGTAGGTGGAATTACCTACGGTTTGTCGACTGAGCACTCTCAACCGGTAACCAATGGTCACGATGGTCCCTTCGGGGGACTGCATGGCGTCATCGGTAAGGACCTCGAGCAGCAACCCCGGCACCTGTTGCGCCTTGGCGGCAACCGTTAGCTGCGCATCCCTCGGCTTGCCGCCATTTTGAAAGCCCATGAAGTAATCGTAACCATGACTGGTGGGATGATGTTCCTCCTTCCGACTTCCCAGGCGCCATTTGCCGATAAGCCCCGTTGTGTAACCGGCATTTTGCAACAAGAGGAGCCAAGCGACAAATTCTGGGTCCAGTCCGTTGGCATCCCAGTCCGGGATTTTCAGCTCGCTGGAGAAGCGACTGCTCATGAAAGTCCCCCGAGATGGACCACAGATGTGCGTCGTCGTGAACGCCGTGCGGAAAACTCCAAACAAGAAAAAGGAATAAGGAAAAGCACTGTCATTGACGGGGATGAGGTCGCTGACTTCGCGCGGAAACACGGGACTTGGGTGGTGGCGGTTGATGCTGACGAGCTGCAATCCTGTTGTAACGCAGCTTGAGCCAACAATGTGAAGATAGGTTGGCCTTGCGTCCTCTCATTCGGGTGGGTTTGCAGCGCGGACGTAGACGTGCGGCACATTCCGCACGGCTCGCCGAGAATATTCCAAAACTCCTTAGCGAGCTGGATTAACGCCATTGACGAGGCCACCCATTATCTCTAAATTGATTGGCTTCCATCGCCTTTTTGGGGGTGGAATTGCGGTGCCCAGGCATCTTGAATTATTTGGCAATTGAGGAGTCGAAGCGTGGCCGGTCCACATGAAGTCATTCGTATTCGAATGGAAGCCTACGATCACAGCATTTTGGATCAAAGTGCTCAGGAGATCGTCGATACGGCCAAGCGAACTCACAGCGAAGTTCATGGCCCGATTCCTCTGCCCACCCGAATTGAGCGATATACGGTTCTTTCCGGACCCACCATCGACAAAAAAGCTCGCCAACAATTCGAGATTCGCACCCACAAACGCTTGATCGACATCAAGCAAGCGACCGCGAAGACGATCGAAGCTTTGAATAAGCTGAGTCTTCCGGCCGGCGTGGAAATCAAGATTAAAGCTTCCACAAGATAATTACCAGGCGGACGCCCCGTTCGCCTTTCCTTTTGATAGAAGAGTATGATCGGAAGCCGCACAGGCAACCTGGAATCGGGATAACCCAGGCCCTGTCAGGCAGCAGACCACAAGGTAAACGACGATGGCAAAGGGAATACTCGGCCGCAAAGTCGGTATGACGCAGTTGTACGACGAGAGCGGCCAGGTCATACCGGTGACAGTCATACAGGCCGGTCCGTGCCACGTGCTCCAAATTCGTACGAAGGAGCGCGACGGATACGAAGCCGTGCAGCTAGGCTATCTTGACAAGTCTCGCCACAAAGCCAAAAAGTCGGAACGTGGTCATGTTGCCAATATCAGCAGTAAGCGATCAAAACGACGCCAGGACGCGGGCGTTGAATCTTCTGGCAAGGCAGATTGCGAACCGAAGCGATTTGTTCGCGAGTTGCGTGGCGGTACCGATGACTATGAGCTTGGTCAAGAAGTAAAAGTTGACGTACTTGCGGAAGTGAAGTCCGTTGACGTCATTGGGACCAGCAAGGGCCGGGGTTTCGCGGGCGTGATGAAGCGGCACAATTTTCACGGTCAGCGTGCATCGCATGGTGTCAAAAAGGTCCATCGCCACGCCGGCGGTACGGGTATGAGTGCCTCGCCGAGCCGTCTTTTCAAGGGAAAAAGAATGGCTGGCCAATACGGCAACGCTCGTGTAACGACGCGGAATTTGAAAGTGGTAAAAGTGGATGCGGACAATGATTTGATCATCGTCCGCGGCGCGGTCCCAGGTCCGAACGGTGGAATGGTGGTCGTGCAGGAAACAAATATGGTTTAGTTGTCAGTCCGACGGAAAAGCTTGTCGGGCTGTTTTTATTGAAACGCATTGAGACGGACAGATGCCAGAACTGACAGTTTACGATCGCAAGGGAAAAAAGGTCGGCAAGTATTCGATCGAGCCGACGGACGTTGCCCCGCGGATTAGCAAGCAGTTGATGCACGATGCCGTTGTGATGTACCAGGCGAATCGTCGTCACGGTTCGGCAAAGACCAAGAGCCGGGCGGAAGTTTCGGGGACGACGAAAAAACTGTATCGGCAAAAGGGAACCGGCAACGCCCGCGCTGGATCGCGACGGGCCAATATCCGTCGCGGCGGTGGCCATACGTTCGCCAAGCGTCCCCGTGATTACACCTATCGGCTGCCTCGAAAAGCGGTGCGGCTCGCGACTCGAATGGCCATTGCGTCGAAGATTCAAGACGAGGAAATCGTCGTCATCGACGAGTTGAAATTTGACGAGCCGCGAACGAAGGACATGGCCGGCATTCTCAAGGCACTAGGGCTGGACAGCGATACAACGCTAGTGGCAACCGATTCGCACGACGTGAACGTCTATAAGAGCGCGCGAAACATCGAAAACGTCACGGTGTCGCCTGTGGCGGATCTGAATGCCTTGACGGTCCTGACGCCGTGGAAGATGCTGGTGACGAAAGCTGCCCTGGATGAAATCAAAAAGCGAGCGTCAGGTGACGCGTCGAGTGGTGAATAGAGATGGTTAAGCCGCCGAAAAAAAACAAGAAGCGACAGACGTCGAAGGAAAAGCATCGCGAGAAGCTTCGTATCACGAGCAGCTTGCAGTTGGAGCCTTATCAGGTAGTGCTGCGTCCGCTTGTGACCGAAAAGGGGATGCATCGTTCGACCCGCGACAATCAATATGCGTTTGAGGTGAATCCGCTCGCGGATAAACTGCAGATTCGCAGCGCGGTGGAAGAGCTGTTTGACGTCAAAGTGACCAAGGTTTGCACGCAGAATCGCCGCGGCAAGCCACGACGCCATCGATTTCGCTGGGGTCGAACGAAAGATTGGAAAAAAGCGATCGTGACGCTGGATAAAGAGCATCGCATCGACTTCTTCTAAACCTGCACGTTGAGAATAGTAAAATGGGTATTCGAAAATACAAGCCGACATCCGCTGGACGCCGCGATGCAACGGTCAGCGATTTTGCCGATATCACTAAGGGTACAAAGCCGCAAAAGAAGCTGCTGCGAAAGAAAAAACGCACGGGGGGGCGAAACAATCAAGGCAAGATCACGGCGCGACATCGTGGTGGTGGTCACAAGCGGCGTTATCGTGTGATTGATTTTCAACGCAAAAAGGATGGTGTGCCGGCCAAGGTGGATTCGGTTCAGTACGATCCGAACCGCAGTGCCCGTATCGCGTTGTTGTTTTATGCGGATGGCGATAAGAGATACATTTTGGCTCCGGACGGATTGAAGGAAGGTGACCGTATTGAAAGCGGGCCAGAGGCACCACCCACGGTTGGCAACTGCCTGCCGCTGAAGAACATTCCGCTAGGCATGACGATTCACAACATCGAGATGCGTCCTGGTCGCGGTGGCTGCCTGTGCCGTAGTGCGGGGTCCTCGGCAACGCTGATGGCACGCGAAGCGGACTGGGCTCAGATCTCATTGCCCAGCGGTGAGATTCGACGTATTCCGTCCGCTTGCCGGGCGACGATCGGCAAGGTTGGCAACTCGGATCACATGAACATTACGTTGGGTAAAGCCGGTCGGAAGCGTTGGCTTGGCCGGCGCCCGCATGTTCGAGGTACGGCGATGAACCCGGTCGACCATCCGCACGGTGGTGGTGAAGGTCGAACGAAGGGTGGCCGTCATCCAGTCAGTCCGACGGGTGTGCCTGCGAAGGGTGGCCCGACTCGCCAGAAGCGAAAGGCATCGAATTCAGCGATCGTGCGGCGACGCAAGTCGAAGCGTTACGGTCAACTCACATTAAAGAAATAACTATCCCCCTACTTACTGCTAACTTAACAACATGGGACGTTCGACAAAAAAAGGGCCTTACGTAGATCCAAAGCTGTACATGAAAGTGTCCAAGCAGGATGACGCAGGGACAAAAGAACCAATTAAGACCTGGGCTCGGGCGTGCATGATTGTACCCGAGTTTGTGGGCCATACATTTATGGTTCATAACGGCCGGCACCATCTCAAAGTGTTTGTCACAGAAGATATGGTCGGTCACAAGTTGGGCGAATTCGCACCGACGCGAACGTTCCGTGGACATGGTGGCAAAGGCAAGCGATAAGGCTGGCCGCCAAGGATTGACACAATGGCTTTCCAAGCTTCACACAAATATGCACGCATCAGCCCCACGAAGGTGCGGCCGATGGCGGATATGGTTCGTAACAAACCAGCCGACGAGGCGCTGGCGATTTTGCAATTCCAACCACAACGAGGTGCTCGGATGTTGGAAAAAGTCATTCGCAGCGCGTTGGGAAATGCTCAGGATCCAGAACAGAATCCTGGCCGGATGGTGAATGTCGCCGAACTCGTGGTGACGGAGGCTCGGGTGGACGGCGGACCGATGTTTAAACGGATTCGCCCTCGTGCTCGAGGCATGGCATTTATGATCAAAAAGCGAACATCGCACATTCACGTCACGTTGGATGTCTCGCAAGATTAGGGATCGGTGGGCATAGCCCACCCTATTTAAGAGTCACGATATGGGTCAAAAAGTTAATCCGGTTGGTTTTCGAACAGGCGTCATGATCGGCTGGAAGAGTCGCTGGTACGCATCGAAACAAGAGTTTGCAGGTTTGCTGATTGAAGACCACAAGGTCCGCAACTTTATCAAAAACCATCCCAAAAAGGCACAATATCGCAATGCTGGCATCGATCGCATTGAAATCGAGCGAACGCGCGACGAAGTCAAAGTGGTGTTGTACGTCGCTAGGCCTGGCTTGATCATCGGTAAGAAGGGACAGGAAGCAGAGATCCTGCAGGAAGAGATACAGAATCTGATTGGTCGCCGCGTGAATTTGAAAATTGAAGAGATTTCGCGACCGGAATTGCAGGCTCAATTAGTGGCCGAAGAAATTGCCAATCAGTTGGCCAAGCGATC
Source organism: uncultured Pirellulaceae bacterium (assembly GCA_964343305.1). Lineage (GTDB taxonomy): Bacteria > Planctomycetota > Planctomycetia > Pirellulales > Pirellulaceae > CAYFJO01. Next base: position 54,960 of record CAYFJO010000015.1, read on the forward strand.
TAGTTTCCGCCGCACGATGAAGCGGGCGTTGGAGCAAACGATGGATGCAGGCGCGAAAGGTATTAAGGTTCAATTAGCCGGCCGGCTCGGCGGTGCCGAAATGGCTCGACGTGAAAAACAAATCGCCGGATCGATTCCCTTGAGTACTCTGCGAGCGAAGATTGACTACGGCTTCGTCGAAGCCAAAACGCCGCAAGGACACATTGGAGTGCAGGTCTGGATTAACCAAGGTATGCACGAAGGAGACGGCTCCGATGGCGATGATGCCGAGACGGGTCAAGCACCGAAAAAGCCAAAGAAGACGTATAAGAGGTAACGCAACTCGCGGCAACAAAGTCGTGTTTGGCGATTACGGATTACAGTCATTGCAAGCGGGTTGGATTCGCGCCACTACGATCGAAGCCGGTCGTATTGCGGCCCAGCAATACATCCGCGGCGAAGGCCGTTTGTACATTCGCATGTTTCCGCACAAGTCGATTACCTCGACGCCGTTGGAAACACGAATGGGCAAGGGAAAAGGCGAGCCTGAAGCGTGGGTTGCCACGGTCAAGCCCGGCTCGATCATGTACGAGCTAGGTGGTGTCACCGAAGAGCAAGCCCGCGTTTGCTTTGCAAGACTTGCACACAAAATGCCGGTTAAAGTTCGCCTGGTTAAGCGACGGCCCGCGTAGGCGAGGATGAGATAGATGAATGCCACAGAACTACGTGAAATGAATGTCGAGCAGCTTCAGGCGACACTGAACGAAACGACGGAAAGTCTTTTTCGTTTGCGGACGCAAGCGCAGACGGAACGGCTTGACGCACCCAGCGAGTTGCGCCGTCATCGGCGGCTGATCGCCACGATTAAGACGATTCAGCGTGAAAGGGATTTGAACAAAAAACTGATTGTGAAGGCCAGGTTCGTCGATCGTGCGACCGGCGCGCCGATCTCCGGGGGGGACTATCGGGTCAAGCTTTTCGACAAGGACATCTTTGTTGACGACCCGATGGGCGACGACGGGTTGGATGCCGAAGGCCGTATGTTGATCGAGTGCGATGTGGATGATGCCAAGATCAATGATGGGTTGATGAAGTTTTTCGAAGGCAACCCTGACCTGTATGTCATCCTGGAAAAGGAATCGAAAGAGGTTTTTCGTTCGCGAACATTCCGTGGTATCCACCGAAAACGAAACCGCCGTGTCTTCCATATGGGTACCTTTAAAGTTTAAGAAAACAGCGTTCCTTTACGACAAAGAGACATTCGGTATGCCAAAACGAGTTGCCCAAGGCACAGTCACCAGCGACAAAATGGATAAGACCCGCGTCGTTCACATTTCGCGTCTGGTCCAACATCCGATGTACGGCAAGTTCATCCGCGAGCGGACGGTGTGCTATGTGCACGACGAAGAGAATCAGTCGGCGGAAGGTGATACGGTTGAGATCATCGAATCGCGACCACGGTCAAAAAAGAAACGTTGGGAATTGGTGAAAGTGGTTGAAAAGAGCCGTGACGTGGACGTGGCGGCGTTGAAGGCGGCACGACAGTCGGACGCAGCGGAAGAGGCGGAAAAGGTATAGGTCCGGCGAGATCGACCGATAGAGCAAAAGAATGGCTGAGTAGTAATGATTCAACAAGAAACAAGATTGGCAGTCGCTGACAATTCCGGCGTCAAAGAGTTGGGTTGTATCAAGGTGTTGGGTGGTACGCGGCGTCGCTTCGCGGGACTGGGCGACATTGTGGTTTGCAGCGTCAAGAGTGTCAGTGCGGATAGCACGATTAAGAAGAAGACAATTGTGCAGGCGGTCATCGTTCGTTGCAAGCAACCAACGCGGCGGGCCGATGGCAGCTATATTCGTTTCGACAGCAACGCAGCCGTCATTATCGATCAAGACAAGAATCCACGAGGCACGCGAATTTTTGGTGCCGTGGCACGTGAGCTTCGTGAACGCAATTTCATGAAGATTGTCAGTTTGGCGAACGAGGTGGTGTGATGCTCATCAAAGTGGATGATATTGTCGAAGTGGTTTCCGGCGACGAACGTTACGACCGTGCTCGTGGCAAAGTTTTGAAAGTCGATCACAAGACTGGCAAGCTGGTTGTCGAAGGCGTGAACCGCGTTTACAAACACGTGCGACCGAGTCAGAAAAACCCACAGGGTGGTCGGTTGTCGAAAGAAATGCCCATGCAAGCGTCCAACGTGCAATATGTTTGCACGAAGTGCGACGGCCCGGTCAAGTTGAGCACGCGTTATTTAAAGGACGGCAGCAAAGAGCGATATTGTCGGTCGTGTGGCACCAGTATCGATCAGATTGCACCGGCCCGAAAATCAGCGGCCAAGAGCTAACAAAGGCGATTGTTGGATAAGAGAAAATGAATCCTCGACTTCAAGACAAGTACGAAAACGAAATCTTGCCGGCTCTAAAGGAGTCGCTCGGTCGAGAGAATCGGCTGGCGTTGCCTCGGCTGGAAAAGATCGTCGTGAACATGGGTGTCGGAACGGCCACGCAAGAGAAAAAGCACATGGACGATTCGGTCGCCTCGCTGACGCAGATCACCGGTCAGAAGCCGATCGTGACACTCTCCCGAAAGTCTGTCGCTGGATTTCGGCTGCGCGACGGCATGGCGATTGGTTGCAAGGTCACGATGCGTCGCCAGCGAATGTATGAATTCATGGACCGGTTGATCAGCATCGCGTTGCCTCGTGTTCGCGACTTTCGCGGGCTGAGCCGCAGCGCGTTTGATGGGAATGGAAATTACAGCATCGGTTTGTCAGAACAACTGGTGTTTCCGGAGTTGAACCCGGATAAGTTCACAAGGCCGCAAGGAATGAACATTACGTTTGTTACCAAAGGCGGGACAGACGAAGAAGCCCGCGAGATGCTCGAACGGTTTGGAATGCCATTTCAACGTGACGAGGCGGACGCGGCGTGAGCAGCGGAGTTAAACGAGTTTTAAAAAGGTATCACTAGTGGCAAGCAAATCAAAAATCGCGAAAGCAGGACGCGAGCCGAAGTTTTCATCGCGGCAAGAGCGTCGCTGCAAACTTTGCGGTCGTCCGCGAGCGGTCTATCGAAAGTTTGGTATCTGCCGCATTTGTTTTCGTAAACTGGCGGACCAGGGATTGATTCCTGGCGTTCGCAAAGCGAGTTGGTAAGGGGAATCAAACCACCATGATGACCGATCCGATTGCCGATATGTTAACCCGGATCCGAAACGCGGTTCGCGTTGAGCGGCCAAATGTGGAGATACCTGTTTCGAAGATTAAACGTGGTGTCGCCGATGTGCTGAAGCGCGAAGGATATATCTGGGACTGGGAATCTGTCGAAGAAGAAGGTGAACCATGCGGTCAACTGCGTATTGATTTGAAATATGGTCCCAACGGCGAAGGTGTCATCCGGCACATTAAGCGTGTCAGTAAGCCCGGACGCCGCGTATATCAAAAGTACAAGGAATTGCGTCCGGTCTTGAATGGACTGGGAATCAGGATCATCAGCACCAGTCGAGGCGTGATCAGCGATCGTGAGGCTCGGCAACGACAGCTTGGCGGCGAAGTTTTGTGCGAGGTTTGGTAGGAATAAGTCATTAGTCATTGGTAATTCGCAATGTCCCGTATTGGAAAAACACCGGTCCCGATCCTCGACGGCGTCAAAGTTGCCGTGAGTGGCCGCAAAGTCAACGTCGAAGGTCCGAAAGGAAAGCTGGAGTGGGAACATCGCTCTGAGATTTCCGTCGAAGTGGATGATGAGAAGAAGCAAGTCGTGGTGAAACGCAACAATGATGACCGCGAATCGCGAGCCTATCACGGCTTGACCCGGTCGTTGATCAACAACATGGTCATTGGCGTCAAAGACGGCTATGAGAAAAAGCTCGAGATCGTTGGCGTCGGCTATATCGCCAGTATCAGCGGCAAAACGTTGGCGCTGCGAGTTGGTTTTGCCAACGAAGTCAAAAAGGAAATTCCACAGGGACTGAATGTGACGTGCCCTGATCAGACACATGTTGTTGTTCAGGGTTGCGACAAGCAAATGGTAGGCGAATTCGCAGCGTCAGTACGAGCCGTTCGCAAGCCGGAGCCCTATAAGGGCAAAGGAATTCGCTACGATGGCGAGCACGTAAAGATTAAGCCGGGTAAGGCAGCGACCTAAAATGAATAAGCAAAAATCAATCAACAAACAGCGGACTCGTCGTCGCCAACATGTGCGAAACAAGCTTCGTGGCACGACGGATCGTCCCCGCTTGCACGTTTTTCGCAGTCACAAACATATCTCGTGCCAGGTGATTGATGATTTCACCGGCAAAACATTGGCCGCGGCCAGCACACGAGATAAGGATTTGGCAGGCGACGTAAAATACGGCGGCAACAAGGATGCGGCCGCGGTCATTGGTAAAACGATCGCCGAACGTGCTCAGGCTGCTGGTGTCACGCAAGTACGATTGGACCGCGGGCACTACAAGTACCATGGTCGTGTTGCGGCACTGGCCGATGCTGCCCGCGAAGGTGGGCTAACACTTTAACAAATAACTGACGCCTCGCGCCGAATAACAACAATCAGAATCGGAGAAGTTGAACTGTGGCAAGCGACTCAACACGTGGCGAATTCATCGATAAAGTTATCAAGATCAAACGTTGTGCGGCCGTGGTCAAAGGTGGACGCCGGTTCAGTTTCGCCGCGATGGTCGTTGTTGGAGACGCCAAGGGTCGCGTTGGCTGGGGTTACGGCAAGGCCAACGAAGTCCCGCCCAGCGTCGAGAAGGCCAACAAACAAGCGACACGATCCATGATTGACGTGCCAATTGTCGAGGAAGGTTCGATTCCTCACGTCGTAAAAGGCCAGTTCAGTGCCGCCCGCGTCATCCTGTTGCCAGCCGGACCTGGTACGGGAATTATCGCTGGCGAAGCGGTTCGTTCCGTCTGTGAAGCGGCGGGGATCCACAATATTTTGACAAAGAGCTTCGGCAGCAATAACCCGGTGACGTTGGTCAAGGCGACATTTGACGCACTGTCTCAACTGCGAACCGTGCAAGACGTCGAACGCCTTCGTGGAGTATCGTTAACATGAAATTGCACGACGTAAATCGCGGCGTCAAGAAGTACCGCAAACGAAAACGCATCGGCCGTGGTTCGGGATCGGGGCATGGCAAGACGAGCGGCCGCGGCCACAAAGGACAAGGTTCGCGAGCGGGATACTCTCGCCATCCAGCGTTTCAGGGCGGTGCGATGCCGCTGATTCGGCGCATTCCAAAGCGTGGATTCAACAACAAATTTGCTTTGAAGGTCGGCATCGTCAACGTTGGTGATCTTGAGCAATACTTCGAAGCTGGCGAGGAAGTCACTTCGGAGACACTTCGTGCTCGTTCGCTGGCCAAGAGCGGCTATGATGTGTTGAAGGTGTTGGGGAACGGCGATTTAACCAAAAAGTTGAAGGTCTCTGCCCACCGTTTTAGCAAATCAGCCCAAGAGAAGATCGAAAAAGCCGGTGGCGAAATTGTCGTGCTACCCGGGAAAGCCCCCGTTGTAAAGAACAAAATGAAATCCGCCGCGAAATAGTGTTTCAAAAAGGGGACAGGCACCTTTTGCCGGAACGGCCCGAAGGGTGCTTTGCACAAAAGGTGCCTGTCCCCTTTTCGTTGCAGAAGGTGCCTGCCCCTTCTCGTTGCTCACACGACGGAGAGTCCATGCCCGAGAAAGTCATCATCATCGGCAGCGGG
>CAYFJO010000016.1:0-1435 GCA_964343305.1 uncultured Pirellulaceae bacterium
GTGCAAGTCGCCACGCTGGGGGTCTCGCTGGCACTGGTCACGGCGATTTATCGAGAATACGGCAGCCTGGACGAGGATGAGATGTTAAAGAGAATCGAATGAGTCACCTGCCCGTGATAGTATTCTTAATCCCGTTCTTGACGGCGATCTGTATGCCGATCGCCGGCCTGAAGCATCGCGCCTGGTGCCGGCCGATGGCGCTGTTGGCGGTGGTAGCGATGTGTGCGGCGGCGGTGGTCAATTTTTGTACGGTGCTGGACCACGGACCGGCGCGATACGCTTTTGGCGGTTGGCCAATTAGCACGAGCTTGCCCGCGTCCGCGCTGGGAATCGAGTGGGTCAATGACGAACTGGCAGGCGTGATGCTGGTCGCGCTCAGTGTCCTGGCCACGATCTGTTTGATTTACGGCGGCAGCGTCGCGCCCCAGAAACTTGGCAGTCGCGTTGTTCTCTATTACACGCTGATCCTGCTTTTGATTTCTGGTTTGACCGGCATCGTACTGGCCGGCGACATTTTCAACGTGTTCGTGTTTCTGGAGTTGGCCGCGTTGTCGGCTTACGGCTTGGTTGGTGTGGCCGGCGGCAAGGCGCTGGTGGCCGCGTTTCGCTACCTGATTCTGGGAACGCTGGGCGCGTCGTTCTACTTGCTCGGCGTCATTTTTTTCTACGCGGCCACGGGTACGTTGAACATGGCCGATCTGGCCCAGCAATTGGCTGACAAACCGGAGTTGATGACCTCCAAGGCCGTGATTGGCGGGTCGACATTCATGTTCATCGGGCTGGGAATCAAGATGGCCCTCTTTCCGTTTCACGGTTGGCTGCCCGGCGCGTATACACGAGCCCCCGATGCGATCACCCCGATGCTTGCCGCGCTGATGACCAAAGTTGCCTTGTACGCGTGGGTCCGCATCATGTTTTGGGTGCTGGGTGCAGGTGCCGAGATTGGACACGTCCACCTGCTGACCATCCTCGGCGTGTTGGGCGCCGTGGCGGCCGTGGTCGGTGCACTGTTGGCGCTAACGCAACGGGGCATCAAGCGGATGTTTGCTTACGGCGGCATATCACACGTCGGGCTGATTTTGATCGGTGTTAGTCAAGGCAACTCGGCGGGCTTTGCCGGCAGCATGTTTTACCTGATCAACGACGCGGTCATGCAAGCCACGTTGTTCTTTATTGCGGGCGCGGCGATCCATCATCACCAGTCGCACACGATCGACGAGATATCGCGGTTGCGCGGTGGATCGCCATGGATAATCGCAGCACTCGTTATCGTTGCGATGTCGATGATTGGCATTCCGCCGACGGGCGGGTTCTTTGGCAAGTGGCAAATCATTCTCGGCGCGATCGAGGCGAAAAACTACCCGGCCGTGGCCGCGGTGATTATCGCCACGCTGTTGACGCTGGGGTATTTTCAAAGACTGTTTGTGTGCATTTT
>CAYFJO010000016.1:1535-60336 GCA_964343305.1 uncultured Pirellulaceae bacterium
TTCACGCGTTTCTTTGCGCTGACAACGTTGTTCACATTCGGCATGGTGACGCTGGTCACCAGCAACAATCTGCTGTTGATGTTCATGTGCTGGGAAGTGATGGGCATCTGTTCCTATCTGCTGATCTCGCACGAATCGGATCGGCCCAGCGCGTGCAAAGCGGCGACGAAGGCGTTTTTGGTCAACGCTGTGGCCGACGTAGGACTGTTGTTTGGCGTCGTGCTGACGGCCGTTACGTTCGGCACGTTGGACATTCGCCAGATTATCGAAGCCGCACCGGGCATCAGCGGACAAACGATCGATCTGTTGGGATGGGCCGGCTACTCCTGTCCCGTTTCAACGATTACCCTCATCACGCTGTCTTTGTTCATGGGGTGCCTCGGCAAGTCGGCGCAATTTCCGTTTCACGTCTGGCTGCCCAATGCGATGGAAGCGCCCACGCCAGTCTCCGCGCTGATCCATGCCGCGACGATGGTCAACGCCGGTCCATTTTTACTGGTGCGCTTCAGCCCGCTGGTCATGCACTCGCCAGCCGCGAGGACGGTCATCGCAATTGTCGGTGCGATCACCGCGCTGTTTGCTGCGGTGGTTTCGCTCACCCAGACGGATATCAAAAAGATCCTGGCCTATTCCACAATCAGTCAAATTGGTTTCATGATCATGACGTGCGGCGTGGGCGCGTTTGTGGTGGCAATTTTTCACATGCTCGCGCATGGATTCCTCAAAGGGTTTCTGTTCTTGTCCACCGGCAGCCAGCTTGAACTTGCAGCCGCGCACGGACACCACTCGTCAACATCCCATTCGTCGAAACCATCGTGGTCTTTGTACGTTGGTGCGTTCATCCTGGCTTGTATCCCGCCGATTTTGATTTTCTCCGGCCCTTATGAGTCGCTTTGGATCGTGCATCAGACGGTCGCGGCGCGCATCACTTTTTGGGTCATTGGTTTGTTGACCGTCTTCTTCACCGCGATGTATTTGGTTCACGACGTCACGTCATTGTTTGCCCACGGGCATTCGCCCGGCGTGCGGCCAAACTTTTATTCGCGCAATCATCTGCTTGCCATCTCGGCGGTTGGGCTGGTGATGATCGGCATTCTGCTGGCGATCTGGCATTGGTTCGCCGGGTTCTTGTCACCGGCGTTGCGTCCACTGCCGCAGGTTGCCGTCGCGTGGCAGCCGGGCAGTACTTTTGTATTGGTCGCGGCGCTTCTCGCGGTTGTGGCGGGTTGGGCGATTGGCTGGCTTCTTCACACCAGGCCGAATTCGCTGCCGGTGGCGCGCACAAAGTTGGGCCAGAACATGTATGTGCTTTTTTTGAACAAGCTTTATCTGGATGAGATTTACGCCGTCTTTGTCATCAAGCCGACCATTGGATTTGCCCGTTGGATGTGGCGCGTGATCGACCACGGCGGGATCCATCGCCTGATCCGTGGCATCGCCGCAACCTCAGTCCAGTTTGCCCGCTGGCTGTGGCAGACGGTTGACGTGCGCGGCGTCGACCGGTTGATCCACGGCATTGCCACCAGTTCCGTTGCGTTTTCCCAGTGGTTGTGGCGAGTGATTGACGTTCGCGGAATCGATCGAGCGGTGGTCGAGGGCGGAAGCCAAAGCGTTGGACTAGCGCGGTGGTTGTGGGAGTTCATCGATGTCCGCCGCATCGATAAAAGCGCCGAACAGATTGGGAAGGCGGCCGACGAGGCAGGGCATAAGTTGCAAGACATCGAACCACGGACATTGCAGCATCACTTGCTCGGCTTGATCTTTTGGCTCGTATTGGCTTTCGCGTTGTTTTATTGGCTCGTGTTATGAATTCGAATCATAAAGTAGATACTTATGAATTCCCTTTTTAACGACCACCTGCTCAGTTGTATGATTGCCGTCCCGTTTCTGGGCATTGTGATCGTGTCATTGGTCCACGGCGAGCACTGGATGCGGCGGATTGCGCTGGCGATCACGTTGGTTGAGTTCGCGCTCTTTGTCGTTCTCCTGTCGCGGTTCGAACCACAGGAAAAGGGCATGCAGTTGGTCGAACGCATGCAGTGGATGCCGACGTTCAACATTCAATATGCGGTCGGCGTCGACGGAATCAGCATTCTGCTAGTGCTGCTCACCACCCTGCTGTCGCCACTGTGCATCCTCTGCTCGTGGAACTCGATCACCACGCACGTGCGTGCCTTCATGAATCTGATCCTGTTGGTCGAAGGCGCGATGCTGGTCGTCTTTTTGGCGCTGGATCTGTTTTTGTTTTTCATGATGTGGGAAGTGACGATGATCCCGATGTACTTCATGATCATCCTCTGGGGCGGGCCCGGCCGCATCGCCGCGGGATTGAAGTTCGTGTTGTACAGTTTGACGGGCAGTTTGTTGCTGTTGGTAGGGATTCTCGCGCTGCACGTCGAGGGCGGACATACGTTTGATTTGATCGTGTTGGGCGGCAAGACCTTTTCGACAACCGCACAGTTTTGGATTTTCCTGGCGTTCTTGTTGGCCTTTGGCATCAAGTTGCCGATGTTTCCGTTTCACACGTGGCTGCCCGATGCCCATGCCGAAGCTCCCACGGCGGGCAGCGTGATCCTGGCCGGAGTGTTGCTGAAAATGGGTGGTTACGGATTCCTGCGGATTTGCCTGCCCCTGTTCCCAGACGCTGCGGCCACATTTGCCCCTTTAATTCTATGTTTGTCGATCGTGGCGATTTTGTACGGCGGGTTCATGGCCCTTGCCCAGGACGACCTCAAAAAGCTCGTCGCCTATTCATCCATTTCGCACATGGGATTTGTGACGCTGGGCATCTTTGTTTTTAACAGCCAAGGCATCCAAGGCGCGATCTTGCAGATGTTCAACCACGGGATTGTCACGGGCGGCATGTTTCTGGCCGTGGGACTGTTGTACGACCGAACACACAGCCGCATGATTGGCGACTACGGCGGGTTGCACAAACAAATGCCGCGGTTTGTCGCACTGTTGTGTCTCTTTTCAGTCGCCTCGTTTGGACTGCCCGGTACCTGCAGCTTCATTGGCGAATTTTTGGTGCTGCTGGGCACATCGCACACAAGTTACGTCCTCGCCCTGTTGGCGATGGGCGGCATCGTATTAGCGGCATCATACATCCTGTGGATGCTGCAACGCGTCGCGCTGGGGCAGGCCGCAACCGATACGGCCGCCCAACTTCCCGACCTCACACTGCGCGAAACGATCAACCTCGTCCCGCTCGCGCTGGTCGTATTTGTCGTCGGAGTCTATCCCGGGCCGCTGATGGCGATGATGGATAGTTGTGTCACGAAACTTGTTGAGCTAACGAGCCAGGGAGTGCCGTTTGAATTGAAAGGACTGTTCTAAATGGCCTTGCGCGATGATGGTCGTTTAACGGCAAGCCAAAGGCGGTGGTGTTGTTTTTTGGCCAGGCGAAGATTGCGATTCGCACAGTCGCGTGATATCGAACGCCCGTTACGGTAGAGTGATCCCCGTCGCGCGTTGCGATTGAAGAAACTCGCCCGTCAATCTGATGACGGAACGATAGAAATCGGTTTGAGCCCGCGTCTGTGCCTTTTGAAGAAATTCAGTTGGCCATGTCAAATGCCGCATGAAAAACGCCTCGAAGATTTCCGTCGTTTCGGTTGCCGTGGATGTAGAACAAATGTGTGCCATGACATCGAGCTGGATGCCGAGATGATCAAACATCGCGTCGTCCGGCGGCTGATAGCCGACGACTTCGACAAAATCGGTCATTGACACAACCGTTGAACTTTGAAACTGGCCCGTTTGCCATACCGATTGATACGGCGGAAGATGATCCTTCGGACCAATGAACAGTTGGCAATAGTCGATCGACAGGTCCTGCAATGATTCGTTCGCACCGTTCGTAGAAAACTCGCTGGCAAACGGCGGTGAGGCGAGTTCATTCAACAACGGCTGGTCGACTTCGCGCAGCCACAACCGACCGAGTAAGCGATACACTCCGCTGAGCGCGACCAAATCGTCAATCTTTTGGCTCGTCAAGTTGCTCACCCGATCTTCTTGATCGTCACGACCGTATCGTGAAACGATTGTTGGCCGCTGACCGGATCGGGTGCGATCGGCATCAGTTTGTTTTGGTTCCAACCGTTGCCCCTGTTCGGTTTCCACTGGTCGGGATCGCCGCTGGATTCGTCTTCCCACCACATGTTGCGCTGCCAATCGGCGTCGCGAAACATTTCGCCGTCGCTGCCGGCCAGATGGCCCGTTTCGTCCGATTGCTTTTTGGCTTGGGCGACGCTGGTGTATTGCCAGTGCCCACAACTGTTGCTCATGGCGATCGCCCGCGGATGGATGCCTTGCATCGTGACGATCGGCACTCGCATTTGTGCGACCACGCGGCGGCCGTCGTTTTCGTCAAGATCTTCGCGCTTCAGATGCGGCGATTGCTTTTCGAGTTCCTGGGAATAGTACGACGTGAGTTCGATCCAATCGCCGTCATGCAAACCAAACTTGGCGGCCGTTTCGGGATTGAGCCACGCGGGATTAGAGTGCACGATCTCGGCCAACCATTTCAAATTCATCGTGCGGCCGTGGTTGTGCACGTTCCACTTGAAGCTGGTCATGATCAACTCGTCGTCGGCCAGCGACTGGTGCTCTTGCGGTTGAAACCACGACGGCATGGGATCGACGTCCAGGTCGTGACCCTTGTGATTATCGGGCCGGTTCTTCGTTTTGGTGACGCCGCTTTTCGCGATTAATTCCGAACAGTCTTCGTTCTTGCCGATCTTTTGCACGAATACGCTGCGGATTTCGAACTTGCGGCTAGGCGTGGCGAAACCGCGCAACGGTTTGCCGTCCATCATCACACCGATGCCCTTGCCGTCCTTCATGATGATGCCGGTCGACTCATCGACTTCCGCACCTTCCATTTGCTCGTCGGTCACCGCCATGTTGTATGGTTCGTAGAATGGCTCGCGATCGCCCTCCCAAGCGCCTTCTTCCAATAGTCGTTCGAGTCCCTTCTTGCCGGTCTTTGGATTCTCTGGCACGTTCGACGCCCAATGCTTCATGTACTCGTCGATCGATTCCTTGTACCACTCCTGCATGCCGCCGCCGATCCGTTTGGCCAGTTCCGGAAAGAATTCGCGGACGTCTTTCGATTCGCCCAGCGGGTCGATCATCGGCATTCGCAGCCCAACATAGGGCCGCAAGTTGTAGCTGGCGCGGGCGTCCAGGTCCCATCGTTCCAAATACGTGGCCCAAGGCAAAACGATGTCGGCATAGTGCGCCGTCTCGTTGTAAAAACAGTTGATGCAGACATGGAACTCGATCAACTCTTCATCGGTCAACACTTGCTGCGTCAAACTTTCTTCGGGCCAAGTCAGCGGCGAGTCGAGGTTGTAAGTCATATAGGCTTGCAGCTTGGCACGGCCTTGCAACAGATAGAGATAAACGACCTCGCCGACGCGCATCCGCCGCCAGACATTGGCCAGCGGATACTCGGGCGGATCTTCGAGCACGCTCCATGTCTTCGCGCCAGGCGGCATCGGCGGCGTTTTGACAACCGGATCGAGTCCGCCCCACGGCGACCAACACCAACCACCCCGGCGACCCACGCTGCCGACGATAGCGTTGAGCAAGTTGATCGCGCGGTCGTTGTAAAAACCGTTGATGTGTGCCGAGCTGCCGCGATTGCACATGGTCGTACATGCCGGCGCGGCATTGGCGAATTCGATGGCAATGCGACGAATGTCCGACGCCGGCACGCCGCTGACTTTTTCAGCCCACTCGGGTGTGTATGACGCCAGGTGCTCGGCAAGTTCGCTCAACGAAACATTGGTCCAGCGCGTGATGAAATCCCTGTCGTGCAAGTTTTCGGCAACGATCGTGTGTGCCATAGCCAGTGCGATGGCACCATCGGTTCCGGGCAGCGGTGCAAACCATTCGTCACTGGCACCGGCCGTGTTCGACAGTCGCACATCAAACGTGACCAGCTTAGCACCATTTTTGAATCGGCCGTTTTGAATCCGCGTCGCAAACGGCACGTGTCCTTGGTGCGCCTCGAACGCGTTGGAGCCAAAGTTGAGGATGTACTTCGAGTTCTCAACATCGTTTAAATCCCAGTCGCTTTCCCACAGGTATGTCAAATTCGCAGCCCGGCGGTTGCCCGAACACAGGGCGCGGTGGCTAAGCTGTGTCTTCGTGCCAAACGCGTCCAGGAATCGTTTCAACGCGTCCTTGCTGCGCTGGCGACCTTGATGAAAAGCGAATTCTTCGGGCTTGCCGCTCTCGCGGACCTTTTTCAGCTTTGTCGCGATTTCGTCCAGGGCTTCGTCCCACGTGATACGCTTCCACTTGCCCTCGCCGCGCTTGCCGACTCGTTTGAGTGGATAGAGCAGCCGCTCAGGGTGATACAAATGGTTGAGCCCGGCTTGGCCACGAGCACACAGATGGCCGCGACTGTTGGGATCGTTCGGATTTCCTTCGATCTTGATCAGCCGGCCGTCTTTCACATAGCCCATAATGCCGCAGACGGTGCTACACAACTGGCACATGCCCGGAACACTCCGGACATCCTTGTATTTGTCGCGATCGGGCCAGTTGCGTTTGGCTTGCGGACCGGGCAACTGGCAGACGCCCGGCATCTCGCCGAACGTGCCAAGTTCGTAGGGTTTGCCTTTGATGCGATTCCACCTGTCCAAATCAATGCCGGCCGGACTCTTGTCGGTTGATTCCGGTGCAGGTGGATCGGACGCCGGCAGTTGATTCTCGCCACAGCCCGTCATCGCCGCGACAACCGTAGCACTGCTGGCGGCCAAACCAAGTCGTAAGAATCTTCGCCGAGTTTGTTGTTCGTTACTCATAAAGCCATCTATCGAAACCCGACGCGTAAGCGAGGGACCAAACGCTGCCCCTCGCTTACGTGTCGGGTTACCATTTGTTAAGTCGTTGATTTCTTCCAGGTGTAGATGCTGTACGCGTCGGGATTGTATGACTCGCCTTCGCGGGGAACATCGTCTTCGACTTCAAGCGGAGCGGGACCAGCGAACCACATGCGCGGTTTGGTGTTCTTGTCCGTGCGCAGTTGTGTCAATTCGCCATCCGCCGCTTTGGCTTCAGCCATCGCTTTGCTGATGCTCGACTGCGGATCGTTCAAGTCGCCAAAGTACAGCGCCTCGGATGGACACGTCGGCACACACGCCGGCTCCATGTCGTTTTCAACGCGGTGGTAACAGTTGTGGCATTTGACCGATTGCGCGGCGACCGGATCGAGATAGATCGCGCCATAAGGACAAACTTCGATACATGTGCCGTGACCGCAACAAACGTTGTAGTCGATCGCCACCGTGCCGCCTTCGGCCTTGCGCATCGCTCCGCAAGGACACGCTTTGATGCACGGTGCGTCCTCGCAATGCTGGCACGACATGGGCAAGAACATCCGGGCGACTTTCGGATATTCGCCCACGTCCTTGTAAAACGTCTGGCGAATGTAGTTGCCCAGCGGCACATCGTTCTCGGCCTTGCAGCTCACTTCGCAACCGTGGCAGCCAAAACAACGCCGCGTGTCGACGAGCCAGCCGTAGCGCTTGCCGTCGTCTGGTGCCTTGATGCGATCGGCCCAAAACTCCTCGGGTTGAAACTTGTCGTCGTTCGGCTCAATTTCGTTTTTCGGCTCACCGGCGGCCGCACTTGCCAACGGTACAGCGGCCAAGGCAGCGGACGATTTCTTTAGAAAATCCCGACGATTGGTTTGATCGGCCACGGAGAATTCCTCACATTCGCCACTCTAAATGATTTCAAATGCTAATGAATCAAGCATTGTATCATCATATTTTGTATACTTTCAACACGTGGGGCAATGCTTTTCGCCATGGTCTTTCGACCGGGCAGGAGAAACATGACGATGGCGGTCCTAGGCTAATGCACCAATTAACCAGTAGCACGTCGCACCCAATGCGGCGCCGAGCGGCAGTGTGATGATCCAGGCGGCCAGGATCGTAGTGACGACTTTCCAACGCGCTTGGCCCGTCGCCGTGCCGATGCCGAACAACGCTCCGCAACTGACATGCGTTGTCGAAACGGGCTGACCCAATCGGCTGGCCACGATCACGATCAAGCCTGTAAACAGATTCGCCGTGAATCCTTGACCATGATTCATCGATGTGATTTTCTGGCTCATCGTTTCCGCAACTCGGCGAGCGCTGATGATGCCGCCGATGGCGATCGCGGCACCGACAAGGGCGAGGCTGGCAAACCCGTTGAGATGGGGAGCGACCAGCAACAGCGCCGCAATCTTTGGTGTGTCGTTTATCCCACGAGCAAAACTAACCATGCCAGACGACAGAAAATGCATTCGATCGAGCGCGGTGGTTGCATCGACGCCAAGCATCTGGCCTTGGTATCGGCTGTGGCATGTCACGGTGTCGCCGATCGTGACCGACAACTGTTCGGCTCGTTCGCAGGCTGCCGTGTCGCACGACGACGGGATCACTTCGATCGTTTCATTGCCGACACACAAACACGTTTCGGAAGTGATGCCAAGCCAACGACGCATGAAGCTGCAGACCGGATAGATGAGCATCGTCACCACCATCGCGATCAGCGGACTGGCAATCAGGGGCGTGACGAAGCCTGAGCCAAGTTTACCATACGAAATCGCCGAACCTGCGGCCCAGCCCGATCCAATCAATGCTCCAACAAGGCTGTGTGTCGTGGAGATCGGCATGCCGATTCGCGTGGCGATGAGGACGGTCAAACCCGCGCCAAGTGCGACCGCCGCGGCATAGCTTGCCGTGCCGGCCAAGGCCGGATCGACGAGGCCTTTGCCAGAGAAACTCGTCAGCAACGCGCCGGCAAGAAATACGGCTGCGAGCGAACCCAACAGTGTTGTAACCGTGGCCCAGACAAGCGCCGCTCGATAATTCGTCGTGCCGCTGCCGAACAGCGTTGCCACGCCTTTGAAATTGTCATTCGCCCCGTTGGCGTAGGCGAGACAAAGTGCGGCGAGAAGAACGATGGCGAGCGTCATTGCGGCGTGACTTGTTAAGGCGAGGGGCGTACCCTCAAGGATACCCTCGCCCGGATGCCCTTGCCACTGGCAGAAGATCAAAACGCGACTTGCCAAGCGCTGCGGATCATGATGCCATTGTCGCCGCGGCGGTAGTTCGCGCCGCTGTTGTTCGCCGGGCTGCCGTCCAGATGCGTGACGTCAAGGGTGAACTTGTTGTTGTGGCCGTGGAAGAACCAGTTGATGCCGCCGGCGTATTCCCAGTGGTCGCCGTACGCTCCGTCGACTACGCCGATGCGACCGTTGATTTCGAACGTCTGCGGGATGAGCATGTAGCCCGTCGCAAAATAAAAGCCGTGGTCGTAGATTTTGCTGATGCCCGTCGGGCCGTCGGCACCAATGTCCGTCAGCCAGCGCATGAAGTACTCGCTGTTGAAGCTGAACCCACGCCACTTCATGGCGATGTCGGCCGCGTATAGATAAACGTCGAATTCATTGACCCGCACACCGGGGGCCAGTGCCCCCGTGTCGACCAGCCTCACACCGTCGCTGAGACGGACGAAGTTTTGTTCGGCGTGTGGCGTGCCGCTGGCGTCAGGGGATTGCTTGGCATAGGTAAAACTGTTGCCGATCCGCACGACCGGCGTGCAATGCCAACCCATGTCCGAATAGCCGCTGCCAAATTCGCCCAAGGGTTCGCACCACGTCGAGATCGAGTACATGAAATTGTCGTCAATGTTGGCCGGATTAGTGTCGGCGGTCTGGAAGCCGTTGCCAATCATGGTGCGATAGTGGAATCCCTCGACCGGCTCGCCGATGGCCCACAGGCCGACGGTTCGATCGGGCCGGAAAAACGTCGTGGGCATCGAGCGGTCGCCGAATCGCATGGCCAGCGCTCCGGCCAACCAATCGCGGCTGCCCGGGATGAACGCTTTGCCCGCGTACAGATTAAACGCATCGCTGAATTTGTAATTGAACCAGAAATCCTGGGCGACGGCGCGATGGTTATCGTCCGTGTCGAAATCGATTTGGACGTAGAATTGAAGTTTGGGATTATGAACGTGTCCGCCAAACGCGATGCGGCCGCGTTCAATCTCGTAATCGTTTCGCGGCTCGATCCGCACGATGTTGCCGGATGCGCGATCGAGGTAGCTTTGTTGCTCGCGAATGAATGCCGTGTGGCGAAATTGAATTCGGCCGTTGACTTTCAATTGAAACGGGTTTTTCTGTTTGTCCTTGGGCTTGATCAAGAAGCCTTTATCGTAGAGCACTGACCAGGCGGGGTCGGTGTCGTCCGACTTCTTTTCGTCAGCGGATGCGTTGGACCAGTGGTTGTAATTGGTTGGTTGGACTTGGTCGAACCGCTGGACTGTTGGATGGGTGGCGGGTAAACGTTGGATGGTTTGCGAAGTCGCTGGTGGTTGAAACCAGTTATCGTTGGCGCATAACGAACCGGTCACCGCGATCAGCACGGCGATGTTCAGCAAACCGGTGACGAACCGTTTTAGTTGCATCGTTGAATTTCTAGCAATCGAGTTGTTCGTCGAGCCTGAAACAATTGTGTGCCACTGGCTCTGCCAGTGCCGAGCCCATGGCACTGGCAGAGCCAGTGGCACACAGATTCAAAAATGTTCTGCCTATCGTTCGACGGAAAGGTGTCCCTGGCTGGGGCGAGCGGTGGTCAGGACGGGCGGTTGAATGTGCTTTGCGGTTTCGCTTTTCTCCGCACACTTTTCGCAAGGCTCCGTACACGATTTGCAAACCGGGTGCCAAACGTATTTGCACGATGGGCACTCAAATTCGATCTTCTTCAACACGTAAACGTATTTGAGCCTGGCACACTTGGGCGGGTCGCTACATTTTTCCCACGGAAATTTGACGCGCGGAATGCAGATCGGTTTGCACTCGACTTGCCAGCAGTGTTTTTTTTCATTCACCTCTTCACAGGTCAGTTTGCAGACGTGTCGACAATGCGGGCACTTGATGGCACAGCCACATTCGCCGGCCGCGGTGAATTGGCTCGTCAAGATGGCAAAACACAGCCCTAACAGGACGACAATGGAACGCATATTGATTCTCCGTGACAATGGTTGTTCGTGATAAGCATCCCGGCTGTTTCAAACAGCCGGGATGCTGGCGGCGATGTTAAAAGTCGATCATGAACCGTGTACCGTAAGCGTGGAAGTTTCCGGCGGTGATCCCCGTCACTCCGCCAACGGGGACGGAGCGGTTGCGAATGTCGCCGATGATATAGTTGAATTGCACCTTGGCATGGGCGTTCCAGAACCAGTTCAACGCCACCGTGAAATTGTTCTCGACGCCGCCGAAGACGTTCTCGTCGGTGATATCCAGGTACGAATAACGAGCGGCGATTTGCAGCGCACCCAGACCATGTGCCCGGCCGCCGTCGCACGTTCGCACGAGGAAGAAGTTCTCAAACGGTTTCACGCGTCCAAGGATGCCTCTCTGACGATCGTATGGTTGATGTTCGCCGGTCAGGAAATACGACGCGTAGATATACGCACCGTGGAAATACAAATCCGTTGCTCCGGTCCGTTGTGCCCAGTTGAATTGATATTCGCCAACGACCTGTAATGGTCCGACGTTCAGGATGCTTTCCAGGCCAAGGATTTCGTAGGTATTGATACCCGCAATTCGACCCGTATCGATCCAGCGACTGTCCGAACGGTTTTCACCACGAGTTCGAAAACGGCCATCGTTTGCGTTCGTGTCGGCGGCCGTCGCGTTGCCATCTGGCCTGGCAAACATGCCTGCCACCGCCCAGTGAAAATAGCCACGGCCGCCCGACGAATCGTCATACCAAGGACTGCTGGCCAGGCGCACATTGCCGCTCATCTGCAACGAATCGCCGATCGACCGGCCATCGGTTGAGGTGTTTTCCAAAAAGTAAGCGCCGTACCGCCAGTTATACACTTCGTCGTCGGTGTAGCCGTACGCGCAAATCCCCACGCGCCGAGCATCTTCGTTGAACGCCTCGACGACCAGCGGCCGTTCCATGAAGACGTTGTAGCGGCTGCTGTTCAAGTGGTCCAAACCGATCGGCCGCTTTTGGTTTCCGATCAACACGGACTGGTTGAATGGCAGTTCTGTCCATCCCAGATAATTGTCTTTGTATTCCGGTGTGCCAGGGTTATTGAAATCGACTTCCATCTTGTACACCATCGTGTCAAACGCGTTGCCTTGCCATGCGATCCGTAAGCGGCGAAACGCCCAGCGGTCTTCGGGATCGGTGCCGTCGATCGTGGCGGGTGGCGTCGAGGGGGGATTTTCAAACCAACCCACAACGGGACTCGACTTTGGAAAGCCCCAAAAATCGGCGTGGATTCGGCCCGTGACTTTGATCGACGGCTTCTTGGCCCCGTCAGCTTTTTTCTTTGCCGCATCGGCTTGTTGTTTTGCGTACGCCTCTTCCAAAAAGCCAAGTCGCGATTCAACCGTCTTTTCCTCGCTGAAAGCCAGGGGCTCGACCTTGGGAAGCCGCCCAATGCGAAACTCGCTGGGTGTCCCAGGTGTCGACTCTGCGCCAACCCACTGTGCTGACGCTCGATCGACACGGCCCAGAACCGCAAACAGCAATATGAGAATAACCCTTATCTTCCGCTCCACCGCCCATGACTCCATCATTTGGCATTTACCGATCAACGCACAGATTAGGTTTCGTCATGTGTTGCCGGAAATAATATTAAGATTCGGTTTACCCAAATGACCCGTTTGAAGCGCAAAGAGAAGACGTTTGGCATAACTGTTTTAGACGTTATGACCGGACCGCGCATGGCAAACAGAATCGATTATGCCGGTTGGCGTAGCCGAAGTCGCCAAGACTTCGGACGATTCGCCGCTCGATCCCAAAGTCTTGGCGACTTGGGCTACAAGAATCACATGCACTGCGTCGGACAGCCAAGCGCCCGGTGCAAACGGAATTGAGCTTCGTTGTAATCGACTAACGCACGAAGAGACTCGCGTCGGGCTTGATCGAGGGCCTGGATCGATTGCAGCACTTCCAGTGGCAACCCTTGAGCCTGGCGAATGCGGCTGATGTTTCGCTCGTACGAAGCCAAGGCAGCTTGCACGCCACCTTCGGCCGTCGCGATCTGTCGTACGCGCGACGTGACCTGGGCATGTGCTTCGGCGATCTCGCGGGCCACGCGGTCCATCGTTTGGACTTGGCGCAGGCGAGCTTGATCGATCCGCGCGCGGGCTTCGTTGCGTGCCGATGCTTCGCCAAAACCAAGATTGCGCACTTCCCAGTAGGCGGCAGCGTCAAAGTCTAGTCGCTCGGCGAAGTTGGTCGTTGACGACGAACCGGCACTGCCGCCGAATCCGCTATAGCTCATTCCCAAAAGCACACTCGGCACCAACGGCGCGAATCGTTCGCGACGCAAACGCTCGATCGCTTCGCCCACCAGGTGGCGGCTTTGTGCAAGTTCCGGGCGGTTGGACAATCCGGTGGCTAACATCTCATTGCGAGGCATGTTGGCAGCGACCAGGTGGATCGTCATCACGCCGGTTTCTTGCGGCAACAAGGTCGTCGATGGATCGACATGCAACAACTCAGCCAACCGCGTGCTCGCCACAGCCGCCGCTTCCTCGGCTCGTACGACTTCGTTCTCGCGCAGTGAAAGCTCCGTACGTGCCCGGTCGGCATCGGCTTGGCCACCTTGGCCACTGTCGGCAAACGTGGTGGTCATGTCGGCCAACTGCCGGGCGTGGTGACGCGTTTCTTCGGCAATTCGTTGTTGCTGAGCCGAACGCAACAGCTCTAAGTAGGCCAACGATGTTTCCAGCAGCACGTCGTTTTTCGTGGCACGAGCTTCGTCGTGACGAGCGGCCGTTCGCAGTCCCGCGATACGTGGCTGGAAAAGTGCATCGGTCGTGTGAAACTTCGCCGCTACACCAGGAACGGCAGGCGTTCCCGCACCAATCGCCCGGAGGCCAAGTCCCGTTTGCAGCGACGCACGATTCACGTCGGTCACCGCGCCGCCGGAAGCCTGCAATGTGCCGTCGTGTTTGTTGTAGTTCACACCACCACGAATCGAGGGCAACCACAACGTCTGGGCACCATGCAATTGGGCCATCGCTTCTCGGATCCGTGCGTTGGCAAATTCCACTTGCGGGTTTTGTCCCGCGGCCATGGACAGAGCGGTCGAAAAGTCGATGGGCCGAGAGTTTTGCAGGTCGTGCGGATGTGTTTGAAAATTGGCTTGATGTTGATACTGAGTCAATCGGACGTTGGCTGGCGATGTTGCAGGTTGGTTCGCCGGTGCGTTGACGTGGTAAATCGGATATCGCTGAGCCTGAACGGCGGGCGACCAGCTTTGATGCGGTTTTTGACCAGAGTAGGGTGGTGGTTGCTGGACCGGACGTCCGCCAACACATCCTGCCAATGCCAGACATAGACCAGCGATCCATGAACTGGACACCACAAAAGCACTATTAGACATGGATGGCACTCCGTTGGCGCTACATGAAAGGCGAATCGTCGGCTTGATATAGTGTGCCACTGGCTCTGCCAGTGCTGAAATTGAAGATGATTCGAACATACACTGGCAGAGCCAGTGGCACACAACAGGTGCGCGACTTTCACGACGTATGAAATTCTTCTTCGACCAATCGACAAGACGCCGACCAGCGGACAACCACATGCAGCGCGCATGACCAAAGTTCCGGTCTTGGCGGTTGTAACGGTCGTGTAGCTTGTGGACAGTTGGGCGGCAGGTAACTAGTGTAGATAGGTTAAGACAACTCTTCGCATCGCTTGCAGGTTGAAGGACGTTCGAATGAAATTGGTTTTCGTAAGCGGCACGGCAATTGGCCTGTTTGTTCTTTTGACCGTCTCGGTCGGCTGCAATGCAAACGGCGCTGCCCAAGACAACGACGACAAGTCACCCGCCAGCAAGCTCGTCACGGTAAGAATCGTCAAGGCCGAGCGCGTCGAAATGTCGCGGACGATTCGCCAGCCCGCGACGGTTCACGCCGACCAGCAAGCCAATATCTACGCAAAAGCATCCGGTTACCTCGAAAAAGTCGAGGCCGACATCGGCAAGCAAGTCAAGGCGAACGATCCGCTGGCCATCATCAGCGTCCCAGAAATGGCCAAGCAAAAGGCCCGCCAAGAGGCCAACATTAGACGCTTCGAAGCCGAAGTCGCCGTGGCCACGGCATCCGCAGCGAAAGCCAAAGCCAACGTCAAAAAATCTCGATCCCGGCTGACCGCCGCGGAAAGCGAACATGGACGAGTCGCAGATCTGGTCAAGAAGAAAGCTGTCGCCGACAAACTGCTCGACGAAGCAAAAGAAAAACACGAAGCGGCCAAAGCCGACAAAGAAGTCGCGGATGAAGAAGTACTTCTGGCCCAAGCCAACGTGACACTGGCCACCGAAAATGAAAACGTCGCGCGGGCCGAACTCGCCGAACTGGTTGAATTGATCAAGTACGCAACGCTACGAGCCCCGTTTAAGGGTGTCGTTGTGGCCCGCAACGTCGATCAAGGCGACCTCGTCCGCAACACCCAGTCGTCTGGCAAAGACGGCCCGCCGTTATATGTCGTGGCCAAGACCGATCCCGTGCGAGTCCGGGTGGCGATTCCAGAGCGTGAAGCATCGCTGATCGAAATCGGCCAAGAGGCTCACGTGACGCTGCAAGCGATGTCGGGTCAACCGATCCTTATTGACGGAAAGCCACCAAAAGTCACTCGCAAAGCAGGCGGCCTCGACGAAAGCACCCGCACGCTGCTGGTCGAGATCGACATTCCCAATCCCGATGGTCATTTGATCCCCGGCATGTTCGGCGAAGCAACGATCGTCACCCAACCAAACCAATCACGCCTCGTCCTGCCCGCGAACGTCGTGCGTTACGACGAACACGGCAAGAGCTATGTCTTTGTCGTCAACAGTTCCGACAAAGTGAAAGTCGTCGACGTGACGACGGGCCTGGACACCGGCAACCAAATCGAAATCACCGCTGGACTGACCGGCGAAGAGCGCATCGCAGCAGCAATGATCCGTCGTTTGAAAGCGGGGCAGAAAGTTAAGGTTGCAGAGTAAATTGCGAAATTCGAAACAAATCCGAATGTCTAAATCAGAAATTCAAAACGCGGAATCCTGTTTCGGTCATTTCTCTTTTCTGATTTCGAATTTGTTTCGTATTTCGATATTCGTATTTCGGATTTAACCGCCCATGTTTCTCGTCCGTTTCGCATTACGAAACCCATACGCTGTCATCGCTTTCACGATCGGTTTGTGCTTGCTGGGTCTGGCGGCCATACCGTTGTTCCCGCTCGACATTCTTCCCGACTTCAAGAAGCCGGTGGTTGTCAGCTACTTTTCTTATCCCGGACTGCCGACGGGCGAAATGGAAAAAAGCGTCACGTCGCGCGTCGAACGCGCGTTGACACTGGCCGGCGGTATCGAACATCAAGAGTCGCGCACGATGCCCGGCGGTTCGATGATCAAGATTTTTTTTCATCCCGGTACCAACCCCAGCTCGGCGATGAACGACATCGTTAACCTCGAAGCCAGCGACATGTTTCACTTGCCGCCGGGCATCGAGTTTCCGTTCACGTTGCGCAGCGAACCCGCGAATTTGCCGGTCGTGCTGGCCGCGATTTCCGGCGAAGGTCTGACCGAAAAGGAACTCTACTCGATCGGCTATTACGCGGTGCGAAACAAAATGGGCGGCTTAAAGGGCGTTCAAATCCCGCACCCATTCGGCGGCAAGTTTCGCCAGATGATGATCTACGTCAATCCGCTCAAACTACAATCGTTCGGACTGGCCGCGACCGACGTCGTCAAGGCGCTCCGCGATTCGAATCTCGTTTTGGCAGGCGGCAGTGTAAAGATCGGTGGCTCCGACTACCAGGTGCATCCGGTCAACACGCTTCCCACGACCGAAGACATCGAGAACGTCCCGATTGCCGTCCGCAACGACCGGCCGATCTTCATCCGCGACGTGGGCTACGCCAAAGACGATTCGGCAATCCAGTACAACATCGTCCGCGTCAACGGCAACCGCAGCGTCTATTGTCCCCTGTTGCGCGAACCGGGCGAAAACACAATCGCCTGTGTCGACCGCATCTACGAAGGCATCGGGACAGAAATTCCGAAAATGAAACAGCGCGGCGACATTCCCGAAGCCGCCGAAGTGACGCTCGTCAGCGATCAGTCGTCGTACATTCGCAACGCCATGCGCAACTTGATGTACGAAGTCGGCCTCGGCGCGATCCTGGTGACAATTGTCGTCGGCGCGTTTCTCCGGCAGTTCAAACCGACACTCATTATCGTGGCTACGATCCTGCTGTCGATCTTGATCGGAGCGTTGGCGTTTTATTTCACAGGACACTCGATCAACGTCATGACGTTGGGCGGCATCGCGCTGGCCGTTGGAACCGTGGTCGACGCGGGCATCGTGGTCGTCGAGAACATCGTGCGGCATCTGCGGATGGGCAAGTCGTCGATCGACGCCGCACGCGACGGCGCGGGCGAAGTGGTCGCGCCAGTGTTGGCCGGTACCGTTACCACGCTGGCCGTTTTCATCCCCGTGGTCTTTCTCACCGGCATGATTCGATTCTTGTTCGAACCGCTCTCGGTCGCAGCGACGACAACGATCGGGGCGAGTTTTTTCATCGCCATGACCGTCGTCCCGGCTTACTGCGCACGATTTCTGAGAGGGGTTGAGGGTCAAGGGTTGACGGATGAGGGTGAAGAGAACAACCCTTCCCAACCCTCTACCCTCGACTCTCAACCCTCGACCCTCTACTCCCGGCTGCTCGACGGTGCCATGCGACTTCGCTGGGGAGTGATCGCCGCGACCGCGATCGTCGTTGCCTGCTCGCTGTTGCTGCTGCCGTCGTTGGGCTCGGAACTGTTTCCGACGGTCGATGCTGGTTCTTTCGAAATCCGATTGAAAACGATTCCGGGTACGCGGCTCGAAGCCACCGAGGCGCTCGTGGCCAGGATCGAGGAAACGATCAAGGAAGTGATTCCGCCCGGCGAAATCGAAGCTTTGATTTCAAACATTGGGTTGCCCGTGGGAAAAGGCGCCGGGTTCTCGACAATTCTCAGCCCGAACTCCGGTCCGGATACAGCATTTCTTGTCGTCAACCTGACCCAGTCCGGCCGCAGCACTAGCTCGGATGAGTATGTGACGCGGTTGCGATCCGTGTTGGCCGAACAGTTCCCAGATGAGCAATTCCTGTTCACCAGCGGCAGCATCGTCAACGCGGCGCTCAACGAAGGATCGCCGACGCCGATCCGCGTGCAGGTTTCCGCCGGCACGCTGGCCCAATGCCGCGACTCGGCCGAAGAAGTGGTTGACGCTCTCAGCGACGTCCCGGGAGCGACCGATGTGCAGATCGCCCAGTCGCTCGACTATCCGCAATTCGACATCCAGGTCGATCGTACCAAGGCCCGCTATCTCGGCCTCAGCCAGGAAGCGGTCGCTCAAGCGGTGCTAACCGCCTACGGATCAAGCATTGGCTATGCCTCGACAATCTGGGTCGACCCGAAAACCGGCACGGACTTTTTCATGGGCGTGCAATATGCAAACAACGAAGCGAAATCGCTGGACGACATCCGCAACGTACCGCTGTCGATCGAGGGGCCAAACGGCCCGGTGACGGTGCCGTTGTCAAACGTCGCGACGGTCCGCCGCGTAAACATCCCCGGCGAAGTGGCCCACTACAACATCGCCCGCGTCAACGACGTGTACGTCAATGTCGCGGGCCGCGATGTCGGCTCGGTGGCTGCCGACGTGGAACAAAAACTGGCCCAGATGAAATTGCCCGCCGGCGTCTCGACCACCGTTCGTGGTCCGGTGACAACGATGAAAACCGGTGCCCAGTCGCTCGGAATCGGAATCGCAGTAGCGGCCATTCTCGTCTACCTGGTGATGCTCGCCCAATTCCGCTCGTTCGTCGATCCGTTGATCATCATGCTGGCCGTGCCGTTGGGACTCACCGGTGTGATCGCGATTCTGTTCATCACAGGCACAACGATCAACATCCAATCACTGATGGGCACGTTGATGATGATCGGCGTCGTGGTGAACAACAGTATCTTGCTGGTCGAATTCGCCAACCAGTTGTGCGAGCGAGGTCACGATCCACGCAAAGCCGCATTCGCCGCCGCCCAAGTTCGACTGCGACCGATCCTGATGACGGCGGGTGTTCTGATTGCCTCGATGCTACCGCTGTCATTCCATTTCGCCCCCGGTGGCGAAGCGATGATCCCGCTGGCTCGAGCGTTGATTGGCGGCATGCTGGTTTCGACCGTGCTGACGCTGTTCCTCGTGCCATGCGTCTACTCGATGGTCAAACGTCAGCCGTCCACGGCATAAACGTCTCGACCTGCAATTCCCTTCGATGTCCATCACCTGACATCGCACTCCATCTGCTTGTTACGGTCGCAAGGATGATCTCGCGCCGTGTTTTGCGCGTCGTGTCGATTACTGCGTCGAGCGAACAAATAGCGGCGAGCCACGGCGAGGCGTACCGATACACATCAACGACAAACTGAAGTCAGCGCCCGAAAAAAATGGATTTTGTCAGCATGCACGGACGGCCTCGCTCCAAGTTCGCGTTCTTGTTGTGCATTGGCGTTGCCGCTTGGTACTGCGCAAATGATGCACGCTCGTATGCGCAGAACGCTCGACCACCGCTGGTCACGTATCAACTTGGGCGGCACTTGGACGATGAACATCGTGACGCTCACGATGGCCCGCCGGTCCCACCAGATCACGATCATGACCATCATGAAGACGATCACTCGGGACACGATCACTCCGGCCACGGTCATTCAATGTATCGTCACTCTGGCCACGGACACGGGCATGGCCGCGTCCATTTCGATCATCTCGAATCCTTTCGCTCGCACGGCCGAGGTACGCGTGCCGAACACGGACATGCCGGCCACACGTCGGTCGAAGGTTATCCGTTTGTCCACAGCATTGGTGAGAGCGAAATCGATTTTGTCGAACGAGCCCTGGAACTCGATCTCGGCTTCGTCGACGGGGCCGATGGCGGCGCGGCCAACGAATTGGAATTTGAATCGGAATTGGTCTGGGCGCTGAACAGTCGTTTTGTGTTCATCGCCGGCGCGCCGCTGGTCTCGATTAATTCCATGTTCGACGAAAACACAACGGGATACGGCGATCTGGAACTCGGCCTGCAATGGCTCGCGTACAACGGCCGTCGCTCGATGTTGTTCACCGGCCTGTTCATGACCGTTCCCACTGGCGACAACGACCGCGATCTGGGCGCGGGCAGCACGATCCTCGAACCGACCGTGCTGTGGTTGCAGGACTTTGGTTGCGGCAACTACATGCAAGGCCGCTTCAGCGTCACCGTGCCCGTGGCCAACGACCCGATCGGCAACGAATTCAACTACAACATTGCGTTGTTTCATACGTTCACGCAGACCGACGGATGGCAGTTTTTTCGTTTTCTCACACCGATCGTCGAAGCCAACGGTGTCACGACCCTGAACGGCGCAAGCCAAGGCGACACTTCGGTCCACATGACTACGGGCCTTCGTTGGATCGTCCGCGAAATGGACGAGGTTGGCTTTGGCTGGAGCTTGCCGATCACGGGCGATCGTTTGTTTGAAAGCCGTTACTTGCTGAGCTACCGCTGGCACTTTTGACCGAGCGCTCAGACGGAAAATCCAACATCTGATTCACCACTTCAAGGAAGCCATCATGATTACTTTCACGATTCTGACGATGATCTGGAACTACGTTCGCGCGATTCTTTCATAAGTTGTCGCCGCGAGGATCGAGGGTTTTGACCAGTCCGCGGGAAGCGCTACAATGGGGCCATGGACATTGACTGGTCGAACGACCGGCCCCAATTTCGGCTGCAAACTTTGTTTATCGCTACCACATTGATTGCCGTCGGCATCGGGTTGGTCCGCTTGTGGGACACAAGCTTCTTTCTGGGATTGGTCGGCGTCAGCATTCTATGTTTTTGCGGTGGTGCTATTTGCATGTTGATTGGCGACCTGCACGAAGCGGCGGGTTGCGTGTTTCATTTGGTGGGTGTGATTCTGATCGGAGCCGCCGTTTTCTGGTTCACCTTCGCCGCGGTGATCGGATTTGGGGCGCTGTTCTTTTTCAACCCGTTCTGATCGCAGACGCACGCTTGCTTGCGCTGGTGACACAAGCGAGACGCTTGCGCTACCTACGCCTTGCGAATGAACCGCGCCGCGTAGCTACGCACTTGATGCCCGTTCAAGACGTGAACCATCCGCAACTGCTGGACGGTTGATTCGCTGAATTGCCCCATCGGCAAGTGCACCCACTTTTTGCCAAATCGTTTTGCCAAGCGCCGCCAGCCCGCACCCGGCGGCAACGGACTCAGGAGCGGAATCTGGGGACACGCGCTGTGCAGACACGCGCTGGCTAGCAACCGTTCTTCCATCGTCTCGGTGAAATCCAGCCGCGGATCCGACCAGATGTCGGGAACATGAACCGGCGGAAACAAGAACATCGCGCCGCCGTAAGTCGACACGCAGATGCCTGGCCCCACGGGCTCCTTCGAAAAGTCCGTTGCAAAGAAAGCCAACGTCGATTCGTTCTCGTGCTCCGCAAACCAGGTCGTGCGCCAAGGATAATCGCGCGGATCGGCCGGCGAGTCGAACAACATCACCGCGCAATCAACATTTCCGCGAGCTGGCGGCAGTTCCTTGACGTAGATGCTGCCCTCGTGCCAGTTCCGCAGCGTGTCACGAATGTCGATGCCGTCCTTGATACTCGTCGTAAACTTCTCCGTCTTCGCCAGATCCGCACCCATGATCTCTTTCGCCCGATCGAACACATGCGACCGAAAGTTTTCGATCAATTCATCTTCCGGTGGCCAACTGCATTGCGAATAAGGATTCCATCGCATCTGCCATTGTTCGATTTCTTTGCGATCCGGCTTGCGATTCAATTCGACGGAGCGCCAAAAAACGGGCGTGCCCGGCAATCGGCTGACCATGTCGACCAGGTCCCCGCTGGGAAGTTGCGCCCGATCGACGCCCATCTTGATCGAGTCCACCGCTGTGTACTCTTGATAAGGATACTCGCGCGAAGTCTCGGCCACGTGCAGCGCAAATTGATCGCCCGCAATTTGCTTCGCCGCCACGACCAGCGTGTAAAGATCTGGTGTCATCCGCCGCTCGATCAACGACAGGTTGCGCGTGTATTTCAAACACAACGACAACAGGTGCGGCGTGATCTTGCGAGCCCGCGTTTTCAAATCCGCCTTGTACGCCTCACGGGCCGCGATCATCAACTCTTTCACGCCGTCGATCGACAAGTTTTCGTCGTCTTCCAGCTCGGCCCGTGCCCGCTCGTAAAGTCCCGTGATGAACGGCAACTCGCCAAGCATGAAGATCAGCGTCTGCGGATCGACACCGTAAGTTGTCGTTTCCTCAACATAATCATCTTCCGCGTCACACGGTGTGCCCTCGACATACGCGTCGCGAATCCAAGGCCAATCCAGCACGTTGCACACGAGCAGAATCGAATCGTGCTTTGCCTCAAGCTCGCGTAATCGCCGAGCCATGTGAAGAATCCGTTGTTGCGGCTGCCCATCCGGCGGGCGACCAATCGCTGGCAGCATCGCCGCCGCGAAACGCTGGATGTCGACCTTCTTCAGAGCATACGGATCAGGCAACACCGCGCTGTACGGCTCGAATCGCTCTGTCTCCAAATCGATGAATTCGCGCCGAATGTGTTCCCCCAAGGCAATCCGCAGCGCGGCAATCACGCCTTGACACGGATCGATCGGAACGAAACTCAGCGTCCTTTCGTCCGTCTCTTCTTCGTCCCGATCCGGCGACCAATCTTCGGCGTATTTCGCCCCCTCGCCCTGCGTCACAATCGTCGGCGTCGGCAAAAAACCGATCGCGTTCTCAACATCATGCTGGAATGAAGGGGGCAACGGCACTGCCACACAATCAAACTCGCTGGACAACATCACCTGCCGCACGGCAAGCGCAAAGTCCCCGCTGCCATGAATGATCGGCAGGGCCGTGATTTTGTCACCGATTCTTAGAACATCGTGAGGCATTTTAAAATGACGAATGACGAAATACCCAATGACGAATGAATGACGAAGTCAGAAATCTGAATTGAAGAACACGCCGTCTGCGCTCCGTTTCGGACTTCGTCATTCGGACTTCATTCGTCATTGGGTATTTCGTCATTCGTCATTCCTAATAAGGCATCTCGTCATCGTCTTCATCATCTTCGCGATCGGGATGCAATGGATCATCCGGCGAGAAAAAGAAATCGCCCAGTCCCAATGGCACCGCGTCGCCGCCCAGCGTTCGAGATCGCCGCTCGGCCAACGATTCCAGGTCGAGCGCATCGTCGCCCAAGCAGTTTGCCAGCGCCTCGCGCCACGCAGCATCCTTGCTGATCGGATGATCGGGATCCTGTGATAATCGCTTCATCGCATAGCGCAACAAGTTAATGCCATCGCGCGGCGAGAAGTCGAGGCTCAACTCGTGGGACCGCTGTAAAAACTCAACCGTCATCGCTAGCATATCCGCTTCGACGAACGGCAAGTGATACTGCAGAATCGCCATCTCATCGTTCTTCTCTGGAAATCCAACACTCAGCGTTGGTTGTAGCCGGCTGAGGATGTAGTCCGGTATCTCATACGTCGAATCGTCCTGATTCATCGTCACACAGCAACGGAAATCGCGATGCGCCGGAATCGTGATGCCGGCAACGATTGATTCGGCATAACGCCGTTGATCGAGCAGAGGCGCGAGGCTGGCCCACGACTTTTCGTTCATCCGGTTGCCTTCGTCCAGAATGCAAACGCCGCCGCGGATCATGGCGGTGACCAGCGGCGAGGCGTGATAAGCGATCTTGCCGCTTTCGGCCAACACGGGCGTGACGAGTAAATCTTCGGGACGCGTGTCTGCCGTGCATTGGTAGATATACAACTCTTGCTTCCGCACTTTCGAACCGGCCATCGCCAGTGCCGTCTTGCCGATGCCGGGCATCCCGATCAACCGCGGAGTGAGCGGCATATCTTTGTCGTCCACCACCAACCAGCACGCGATCAATTGCTTGAGGATCTCCTGCTGGCCGATCCATTCGCCGATCGCTTCGTGAGGTTGACTGAGGTTTAGTCCGACGCCGTCAATTTCAACGTGATTTTGCATGTTTGTTTCAGGGTGAAGACTTCGGAAGTCTGTTGACGTTCAAGTGGTATCGATAAACCCGATTATTCTCGTTGCGCTGCCGCCAGACAAGTCGACGTGGCCTTTTGACATCATCACGCGGGCTGTGACCTATGTTTTCTTTGGAGTGCGGTGACTCGTCGCCGCTTTCCTTTTCCGGGGCAAACATTCAACAAGTCAAAAGAAAGCGGCGACGAGTCACCGCACTCCAAAGATGCAATACCGACAAAACAATTGGTTCCAACGAGCATTCCTTGTCGCGATTGTGCTCGGCTGTGCCGTGGCGATGTCTCCGAACGTTGTCGGGCCGGATATCTGGGGCCACGTGCAATATGGCCGGGACGTTTTCACGGACGGCTATTTCGCACCCACGACCACCTATTCCTTCACCGCCGAAGGCTATCGCTGGATCAACCACGAGAACTTTTCTGAGCTGCTGATGGCAATCGGCGCGGATACGGTTGGACCCGTTGGCTTGTCGGTCGCAAAAGTACTGCTCAGTTTGCTGGTCATCGGCCTGATCGTACGACACGCAATCACGCACAAAGTTCACTTGCTCACCATCTGTGCGATCACACTGCTAGTCGCCGTGAACATGGCGTTCCACTGGAGCGTGCGGCCCCAGCTTTTGTCGTACACGTTTTTCACACTGATGATCGTGCTGCTATTGTACTGCTTCGACGGTTGGCAAAACCAATGGCACTTGAGTCGTACGTTGGACGAGACTTCCGAAGTTTCCGAAACTTCGGAAGTCTGGGCGTTTCACAGCCGACTGCGATGGCTCTGGCTCGCACCGGTGCTGTTCTTCTTCTGGGCAAATTCTCACGGCGGGTTCGTCGCCGGATTCTGCATTTACTCGGCGTACCTAGTTTGCCGATCGATCGAAGCGTACATCCAACGCGGCCGCGAAAGCTATGGGCTTCTCCGCCGATTTGCGTTGATGATTGTCGTGGCAGGTCTGGCGACGTTGATCAATCCTTACGGACCCGGCCTGCACCTGTGGCTCTTACAATCACTCGGCGAACCTCGTCCAGAAATCACCGAGTGGGCGTCGCCCGAGTTCTTCACGCTCGACAGTATCAAACTCTGGCTGATCGTCGGCTTGTTCGCCGCCGCGATCATTGCGTCGCGCAAGTCACGTGACTTTACGCACCTCGTGATCATGGCGCTGACGCTGTGGCAGTCACTCGAACATCTGCGGCACTTGCCGTTCTTTGCGATCCTGTTCGGCTTTTGGATGCCGATGCATATCCAGTCGCTGTTCAACCGAATGAAGTTCGCTCGCGAGGACCAGCAGTTTGGCGACGACATGTCGCCGGCGATGAAACGATTGATGTTCTGTGGACTAAGCGTGGCATTCATCCTGCTCGTCGGTCGGTTGACGATCCGTGCGACGGACCTGCAAGTCGACAAAGCGCGCTTCCCAGTGACCGCCATGCAGTTCATCGCCGATCACAGCATGACCGGGCGAATGGTCGTCACCTACAACTGGGCTCAATACGTCATCGGCACGTTCGGCACACGCGACCCTGACGAGCAACCTGGCATCCAAGTCGCCTTCGACGGACGCTTCCGCACCTGTTACCCGCAAGAGATCGTCGACATGAGTTTCGACTTGACGCTGGGCGACATGGTCGAGCGTCATCGTAGCGAGAACACCAAGTCACGCGACGACAGCCACGTGCTCGAATTCAAAAAGCCGGACCTGGCGCTGCTCAGTCGAAGCCAACCACATTCGCAACGCGTGATGAAGCAAAACACCGCCCGCTGGGTGCTGCTCTACCAAGACGAGATCGCACAACTGTGGGGCAGACGGACAAAGTACGACGAACCAACCAGCCCGCACTTCATCCATCCCGTCGATCGCAAGATCGGCGACGACGTTCAAGAGGGCTATGTCACTTGGCCGGCACTGCCCGTAGGACGGATTGCCAATCCGTCCTTCGCACAACAGACGGATTAGCAATCCGTCTTCCAGAATGAGGAAACCATGACACAAACGCCCACCATCGTTGATTTGCCGATCACAGCCGTCGCCCCCGTCGTCGAAGCGGACACGGACGCGATCGATCGCGTTGACAAAACGCTCGACCAAATCGAACAGCTATCGCTCGAACTAGACGACAACTACGTGATGCCGCAGCTCGAATACCAAGTCCCGCCGGGATTCAAACTGTCCGTCGTCATCCCCGTCTACAACGAAGAAGCCACGCTGCACACGATCTTCGCTCGTGTAAACGCACTGCCTCTGCCGACCGAAATCATCCTGGTCGACGATTTCAGCACGGACCGCACTCGCGAGTTGCTCGCGCAGCTCGAAGACAAATCCAACGTCCGTGTGATCTACAAACCACAGAACGAGGGAAAAGGTGCCGCGCTGCGAACCGGCTTTGAACAAGCGACCGGCGAGATTGTCATCGTGCAAGACGCAGACCTGGAATACGATCCGCGCGACATCCCTCCGCTTTTGAAACCAATCCTCGACGGCAACGCCGACGTTGTTTACGGCAGCCGTTTCCTTGGCGAAGAACCACAAGACCCGTCGCTCGTTCATCGCTTCGGCAACGGGTTGCTCACGCAGTCGTCAAACTTTTTCACGCGGCTGCGACTAACCGACATGGAAACCTGCTACAAGGCATTCCGCCGCAACGTGCTGCGTTCGTTTGAAATCAAACAAAACCGCTTTGGCGTCGAGCCCGAAATGACAGCCAAGATAGCTCGCCGCGGCTTTCGTATCGAAGAAGTGCCCATTTCGTACAACGCCCGCTCGTACGAAGAAGGCAAAAAGATCGGCATCAAGGACTTGATCAATGCATTCTACTGCATCGTTCGATACGGCCTGGCCGATTGAGCCGGTCGATCCAAGGGCCCAGCAAATCACATGGCCTGGTTGCACACGCGGCGAGGACTCTGCGTGCGAACAGACTTCCGAAGTCTTCGAGACTTCGGAAGTCTCAAGCGTCGATATCTCATCCTGGTTCGGCCCGCTGACGCTTGCTGCAACGATGTGTTCGTTGCTAGTGCTCACGTGGCGCAAATGGCCGCACGTGCTGGTCGACTTTGGCCGCGAACTTTACGTGCCGTGGCAAATCACCGAAGGTGCCCTGCTCTATCGCGACGTCGCCTACTTCAACGGTCCGTTCTCGCCTTATTTCAACGCCGGGTTGTTCTACATCTTTGGCGTTTCACTCACCACGCTCATTGTGGCGAACATCGTTTTGCTCGCCGTGCTGGTTGGTTTGATCTACCACACGTTCGCTCGTTGGTTTGACCGCGCGACATCGACGGTCGTATGCTTTGTCTTTTTGTGTGCGTTCTGTTTCGCTCAGCTCGACATGGCGGGCAACTACAACTACATCTGTCCGTATTCGCATGAGATGACACACGGGATCTTCTTTGCGCTCGTGACGATCCTTGGTCTGACTGCCGCTTTCAACAGTGAATCGACAAGCTGGCAGCTCGTCACCACGGCCGGGCTCTGTTGGGGATTCACGTTCCTCGGCAAACCAGAAATCTGGATCGCGACGACGATCGGCGCGGGCGTTTGTTTTGCGCTGCCCGTTTTTTCGCGAGCAACCTCCATCAGTCAGCTAACCATCGCGGCAACGACGTGCTTGTTTTGCGGCTTGTTGCCAGTCGCTCTGTTTTTCGTCGCGTTCCTGCGACACATGCCGATTGACCAGGCGTTCCTTGCCGTGACGGGCTCGTGGCAATGGATCCTGGCAACCGACGTCACCTCACAGCATTTTTACCAGCGCACACTGGGACTAGATCAACCGATCCACAGTTTGCTGCTGATGGCGCGTGCCGTTTTCTGCGTCGCGCTCGTCATCACGTTCGCGGTTTGCTACGACCGTTGGCTTTGCGGCAACAAAAAAAACAACTCGCTCGCCGCAGTGCTCGGCACGGCTTGCCTAGCCTGCGCCTATATTCTGCGAACTGAATACTCTCCGTTCCTGGTCGAAGGTCGAGCGATGTTGGTCGCCGCACTGCTGACTTTGTGCGGCCTCACGGTCGCCCTCTGGCGATGCCGCGAAGATATGGCAACGTTCCAACGTTTAATTCCGCTGTTGCCGTGGGCGGTCGTTGGTTTGCTGCTGCTCGGCAAATTGATGTTGATCCCGCGCGTGCATCACTATGGGTTTGTGCTGGCGATGCCGGCGACGATTTTAGCTTTGGGCTGTTTGATTTATTATGGCCCCGCAATACTTTGTCGAGGAACGAACGGCCGCGCTTTCCGAACGGTCATCTGCTGTGCGATTCTGCTGGATGCCGTCGGATACGTAGTGGTTTCGTCGAACTACTATGCGAATAAGACGGTGGCAGTCGGACAGGGACACGACCAAATCATGGTCTCCTCGCCCAACCAAAGTCCGATGGCATCGTCGCTCAATCAAGCGCTGTCGGAGATCCGTGCGACCGTCCCGCCTGATGCGACCTTTGTGGTCCTACCCGAAGGCATCATGATCAACTACCTCACGCGCCGCCAAAACCCAACGCCGTACATCAATTTCATGCCTCCGGAAATCGTCGCGTACGGAGAACAGCGGATCGAACTCGCGCTGAGACGCGGTCAGCCCGATTATGTTTTGCTGGTGCACAAACCTACGACGGAATACGGAGTGGGCTTCTTCGGCTGCGACGAATACTGCCGTTCAATCATGGATTGGGTCAACCACAACTACGAACCAGCGAAGACGTACGGAGCGGAACCCTTGGTCGACGTCCGCTTCGGCATCAAGCTTCTCGTTCGCAAGAGTTGACTCACTCGTTAACGTCGATTTCCGCGATCCTGTCCCGCAACACGCCCAGCAACTGGGTCAACTGTTCGACTTGTCCTCTGGCCACTTCCACTTGTTCAGCCGTTGCGTTTGCGTCCCCTTTCAAGCGCAGAGATTCAACCTGAGCATCGGACAGTTGTTTCTCGACACCTGTGCATTCGGCATCAAGCACTGCAAGCACTTCCCTGGTCGACGAACTTGTCGTGTCGACGATGTAGTTCTCATAGGAAGCTTTGATCCCACGCAGTATCCGCGACAGTTGATCGCGGTTTTTAGGATCGTCAGAAAGACAGACTTCCACTTCTTGATCGCTGGTGTGACGCACAAAGACACTGTCGCGCAACCACGCAATTGGATTGTCTTGACGGGCCACGATCGGCAACTGATCTAGTTGAAAGTCATTCGCGGCGGCTCTGAGAATGAAATCGCTGCGAAGGATCGCTCGGACGACTTTATAGTCAATCGTTTCCGTCGTGTCTGGCGACAATCGCGCGACGACGAACGCCGCGGTATTGATCTTCGAACCCTCATCGGCGTCGTGTTTCATAGACGAGTTTTGCGAAACGCGAGACTGTAAGTTGGAACTTTGGGCCGATGTTTTGGCGTCCCACTTGAGATTGGGGTTCAGCAGATCTTCGATGCGACGGTCGATAATCTGGTCTGAGATTTGATCTCGCAGTTCAAGCTTTTCGCGGGACTGGTCAAGCTTTTGTTGCATCGCCGCCACTTCCGCCCGGTGCAGCAACTGCCGATTGCGGAACGATTCCGCGACATAGTGTCGAAGTCGTTTTCGAAAAGTCCGCGTTGCCGGGGCTTCGTCGCCGAATTCTTCCCTTGCCTGACGTAGCTTGGCTGCCATCTCGTGGGCGTTGCGGTTGCTCGTTTCGTAGGCTTCGCGAAACTCTTCGATCTGGTCGGGCGACGCGAGCGGGACGTCGCCCGTCGGTGGCAATTGCGGCTCGACCGTGATGACATCGCCGCCAACAATCGGCAAGTTGTAGACGCCCTCGGCCGCCGCCTTCGTGACGTCGACCTGAATCACTATGTTTTTCTCACCGCCCTTGATCGGGCGGACCACCAACACGCGGTCGCTGGCGTTCTCGTCCAAACCGCCGGCCATCGCGAGTGCGTCCAACAATCGAGGATCTTTTGTCGAGTCGATTCCGTATTTTCCTGGCTTCTTGACCAATCCCATCACGGTAACTCTGGCTGGCTCTTCGACGCTTTCCAAGTCCCGAGCATTGTCGGAAGCAAGGGTGTAACCCATCTCTGTACCTTGAATGCGATACGATTTGACATCGGCGTATTTCGGCTTGAAAGTTTCAATGACGTCGGGCGGACGAACTTGTGGCTTGCCCGCGGCCTTGGTCGCCGTGACAGGAATCGAAACGACCAGCGGCAGGAAGCCGTTTTCTGCAGCTCCGCTTGCGTAGCGCTGTTCCCTATCGCTGGCGAAGGCGTTCATGATGGCAACGTGACCGGTAGGCAATTCGCATTGAAAAGTGGTTTCGTCCACGTACAGCACAGTGTCCGATTCATTGCCGCGTTTGTCTTCCTGCAACTCAGCGGCTCGTGTGAATGTGAAATGCCGCTTGTTGGAAAACCGCGTTTCAGCGACGTACCACTGAAACATCGGCTTGCGTTTCACGAAAGGCTTTGGAACTATCTCGAATGAAAAATAACGACCAAGTTTCTCTGTCGGAATAAAAAACTCGACCGGGCGCGTCAATGTGGTCGAGTACGAAGGATGCGTTTCGCCACCAGCAAGGTCGAGTCCACCTTGCGGCACGCACTCGGCGGCTGGAAATGGCAGCTCGTCTACGAACAGCTTCCTCGCCTTCAGCCACTCGAGTAGATCCGCGTAATGTTCAAGTTTGTAAAGCGAAACGATCTGACGCGGAAACAAAATCTCGGGGCCTGACCCGGGAAGCTGGTCAAGCAACTTCTTGGGAATCGCCGCGCCATCAAGTGCCTGACGCAAATCGTCTTCGATCGTTTTGGCACCCTCGTCGGGCAACCAGTCGGCCTTAATGAGGAGCATGCGAGCTTCGAATTTCGGCGGCGCGATAATCTTCGCAATTCTCGCAACGTCTGCGTCCGTGAATGTGCCGGTAATAATCGTCTTGTTTCTGATCTCGGTGCGGATCGTCGGAGCGCTAATGACTTTGCCATCAAGGACGACAGCGATCCGACGACCAATGTTTTCTTTGCTGATCGTCTGAATTCGTGTCGCACCCTCGGGCGTGAAAACAACTTCCAGCGCTGGGCTAGTTTTACCGCCACCTGGAAATTCGACGACTCGCGTGTAGGCAACGTCGTCGCTCGTCAAAACCACCGTATTCGCAACGAAGATTTTCTTCTCGCCGTCTTCGTAAACCGATTCCGTGAAACCCTCGGTTGGTTCGTCCACGGCCAGTCGAAATTCCGCTTTCGGTGGATTTGCAGTTGGCGCGGGCGATTCTTGTGCCGTCGCCGCAAAGGTCAACGCCGCCAAGACGAAAAACGAAACAAAGTACTTCATTGGTCAGACTCCTCTTGCACAACCCCTTCGTCGTCCCACAACAATTCGATGCGCGACGATAGATCATCACTTTGTTGTTTCAGTTCATCCAACTCTTGCTCAACCAAGTCCCAATTGGTCGCCGGGTCAGGATCGATGTTCGGCGTCGCCCCGGGCGCGATTGGAGTTTCGACGTCGGCGGGTCGAACAGATTCGTGGTTTTGCCAGGCATCGTTCAGCAGCAGCGACGCAACAAGAATTGCAACCGCAATCAACGCCAGCCCAATGGGCCAACGAAGCCGGTCACTTCGTGCCGGTGCGACACTCGCGGGCAGAGGCTGTACTTCCGGCTGTTGCAGGTGTGCCAAACATTGGGCCAACAACTCCGAAACTTTCGCCGCCGATTCGAATCGCTCGTCTGGCGACTTGGCATGCAAACACTGGATGATCGTCCCGAGCCAGTCCGGCATGTCAGGATTGACTTCCTGAATCCGCCGCGGTTGTGAATCCGTAATGCGACGCAATACGCCATAACTAGTCTCCGCGCGAAACGGCGCTCGTCCCGTGCACATCGCGTACATGA
The DNA here is from genome assembly GCA_964343305.1 of uncultured Pirellulaceae bacterium. Classification (GTDB taxonomy): domain Bacteria; phylum Planctomycetota; class Planctomycetia; order Pirellulales; family Pirellulaceae; genus CAYFJO01. The sequence goes on from CAYFJO010000016.1 coordinate 33,556, forward strand.
CGCTGCCCAAACTGAACAAATCGCTTTGTTGGTCCGCGCGCTCACCGCGTGCTTGCTCGGGCGACATGTAGTGCGGCGTGCCGGGAACGTGTCCGCTATAAGTGAGGCTGGCATCGTCACTCATCCGCACCAAACCAAAGTCGGTCAGCAAAGCCCGATCGACTCCCTCTTCAAGCAAAATGTTCGACGGCTTCACGTCGCGATGCACCAAACCTTGCTCGTGAGCCGCCGCCAGTCCGGCCGCCGTTTGCCGAGCGATGCGCAAAACTTCGCAAACGCCCAGCGGCCCTTCGCGATCGATCCTCGCTTGCAGCGACTCGCCCGCCACGAAAGGCATGACCAAATACGGCGGCTCGTTCTCCGACTCGACATTGTGAATCGCGACCACATGTTCATGAACAATCGCTGCCGAGGCACGGGCTTCGCGAGCAAACCGCTTTCGAGCCGCACCGCTGCCGGCCAAATGCGGAGCGAGCGCCTTCACGGCGACCGGCCGATTCAACTCGGAATCGAACGCCTTGAAAACCACGCCCATCCCGCCGCATCCGATCAATCGCTCTACCTCATATCTCCCGATCCGGCCCAACATCTCTGGATGTGACGGCTCGTCCAACAACTGCGTCGACATCGACTCCGTCCAAGTTTTCGGCGCTCGCCGATGTCCCAACGTGCTCCACGATCGCTCGGCGCGTTCAAGTTCAATTTCATCCGACGACAACGACTCTTTCGCTGTCGACCATTCGTCGCCGTCCGCCGCAAGTTCCAACAATCGCGTCTGGCAACTCGCACAAGTTTCCAAATGCTTGGCCGTGGAACGAAACACGTCGCTCGTTTCGTCGCCGTCGAGCAAAACACGCAAGTGATCGTCATCACAAAGCTTTGTCGCGTTATTCAAATTCCCGCTCCCCCAAATCGTGTGCCACTGGCTCTGCCAGTGTTCAAAAAACGATCGGCACGGTTGTACTTGCACTGCCAAAGCCAGTGGCACACAAATCGATGCATACTACGGGGTCCTTTCGAATTCGTTCACTAGCTCGCGCAACCGAGCCATCACTCGACTACGAGCGATGTAAACGCTGCCGACCGTCATTTCCAATTCTTCGGCGACATCCGCAATCGTTCGATCGTCCATCGTTGTTTGCCAAAACGCTTGCCACGTTTTTTCCGTCACCGACTCGCGAACTTGTCGTGCAGCCCAACGAAACGTCTCCCGACGATACTCAACGTCAAACTTGCGATCATCCGGCGCGGCGTAGTCGTCCAAAATATTGTCCGCGTCGCCACCCGCGCCAAGCGTTCGGTACTTCGACCGCGTCAAGAAATTGATCGCCGTATTTCGCGCGATCCGAAGCAGCCACGCTCGAAACCGACCGCGATCGGGTCTTGCTAGCCACTGCTCAACCGATCGCGCCACCGCCGCCAGCACTTCTTGAACCAGATCGTCCGCATCAGCCGGCTGCAATCCCTTGCGCCGAGCCAACCGAAACACCAGCGGCCCATAAACACTCGCCACTTCATCCCACGCTGCCGCATCTCGTGCATCCGGCAGACGCAGAATCAAACTAGGTCGAGTTTCAGGTGGACTGGACGGCAAAACAGGTCGGTCACATGTAGCTGCGTTCGCCAGAACGCGGATTTGTCGCGCAAAACTGTCTTTAAACATTAGACACGCCAACGCACCGAATCTTTCAAGCATTTTGCAACTTTTTCGCCGTTCACCACCGCCAATCCGGCCAAGATTATGCGTGGCAAACACGACAATCATCTGGTTAAATAGAGAGTTGCACTTGCCCACCCAATTACCACCGGTCGTTTAACCCGCCATGTCCAAACTCGTTCAAGTTCTGACTGTGTTTGTGCTCGCTTTACTGGTTTTTGAATTGGCACAGGCCGCAGACCTAGTTGACTTTGCACGCGACATCCAGCCCATCTTCGAGGCGCGCTGCAATTCTTGCCACGGATCGGACGAGCAAGAAGGCAACCTGCGATTGGACGCACGGGCGATCGTTTTTCACGGCGGCGTGTCTGGCCCTGCTGTCGTTAAGGGCGACGCCAAAAAGAGCTTATTGTACGAGCGAATCATTGGCGACGCCGAGGGCGACCGAATGCCGGTCGACGACGAACCGCTCAGCGCGAAGCAAATCGAACTGATTCGCCGCTGGATCGACGAAGGAGCACGCTGGCCAGACGGCGTTGGATTTGATCTTAAACCGCCCAAAAAACATTGGGCCTATGTGAAACCCTCTCGTGCGGAATTGCCGACTGTCAGCCATCCCGCGTGGGCAAAGCAAGCGATTGATTACTTTGTGCTGGATCGACTGGACACCGAGAAACTCGCACCGTCCTCGCGTGCGGAAAAAGCTCGGTTGTTGCGGCGCGTTTATTTGGATCTGGTCGGTTTGCCACCGTCGCTCGACGAAGTCCAAGAATTCCTGGTCGACGAAAGTCCCGATGCGTTTGAGCGCGTGGTTGATCGATTGCTGGCTTCGCCGATGTACGGGACCAAGTGGGCCCGCGCCTGGCTCGATCTGGCACGCTATGCCGACAGTAACGGCTATCAAGCCGATCAATATCGCAATGTCTGGCCGTATCGCGATTGGGTCATCAACGCAATGAACGCCGACATGCCGTTTGATCAGTTCACGATCGAGCAATTGGCCGGCGATTTGTTGCCGAATGCAACGGTCGATCAAAAAATCGCCACTGGGTTTCACCGCCTGACAACTTGCAACGTCGAAGCAGGCGTCGATCCAGAAGAAAATCGCACCAACCAAATCATCGACCGCGTCAACACGACAGGCACTGTGTGGCTGGGCACGTCGATTGAATGCATGCAGTGCCACGAACACAAATACGATCCATTTTCGCAGAAGGAGTATTATCAACTGTTCGCGTTCTTCAACAACACACCACTCGAAGTGGAAGGCAATGGGGTCACGTACAACTTTACTGGCCCCAAGATGGACTTGCCGCTGTCGGCCGAACAGCAGGCAAAACATGAAAAGCTGCAAACGCAAATCGCTGACCTCAACAAGCAGCTCAACAACACAATCGATGCGAGAAAGATCGATCAGGCGAAGTGGGAAAAGCAAGTCGCTGCCGCGCAGAAACAACTCGACGCGGTCAAACCCACCACGACGCTGGTCATGATCGAGCAAAACAAACCGCGCATGACAACCGTCTTTAAGCGCGGCGACTTCCTCAACAAAGGCCAGCACGTCAAGCCAAACACTCCGCGCGTCCTACACGCATCGACCGACGAGATGGCACCGAATCGTCTGGGCTTCGCCCGCTGGCTGATGGACACCGACAACCCGCTGGTCGGCCGGGTCACGATCAACCGCTGGTGGGCCGAAATGTTCGGCAAAGGCATCGTCTCGACGATCGAAGACTTCGGCACGCAAGGCGAAGCACCCACACACCCGCGCGTGCTCGACTACCTCGCACGCCAGTTCGCCGACAACGGCTGGTCGATGAAACGAGTCCACCACACGATCGTCACGTCGGCGATGTACCAACAAAGTTCCAACTTGAGTGACGAATTACGAACGCGTGATCCAAACAACAACCTTTACGCCCGCGGCCCACGTTTCCGTCTGTCCGCTGAAATCATCCGTGACAACGCGCTGGCGATCAGCGGCCTGTTCTCACCCACGATGAGCGGCCCACCGATCTACCCACCGCAACCCGACGGCCTCTGGCGACACGTTGGCCGCAACGCGCCGAAGTACATGACATCCACGGGCAACAACCGTTTCCGCCGCGGCATCTACGTCGTCTGGCAGCGCAGCGCGCCGTACCCCAGTTTCACCAACTTCGACGCTCCCGACCGAGCCTCATGCGTCGTCAACCGACCACGAACCAACACCGCCACGCAAGCCCTAACGTTGCTAAACGACCCCGCCTGCATCGAAATGGCGGGGAATTTTGCCGCCCGCATGGCCGCCGATCAATCCAACCTAACGATCCGTGAAAAGGTCCAATATGGTTTCCGCATGGCCGTTTCTCGCGCTCCCAATGCCAGTGAAGTGGAGCATCTCGAAGAAGTCTACATGCGAGAACATGAACGATTTCGAACGTCATTGAATTCGGCTAAACAACTACTTGGCACTTTGTCTCGTCCAAAAATCGATGCAAGCGAACACGCCGCCTGGCTGTTTATCGCCAACATCCTTTTGAATTTGGATGAATCAATTACCAAGGGTTGACACCAACTCTCGTTATTGAAGTTTGGTATCTGGTGAGTTTATCGGGCTTTGGGTGGGGATTGTAATTGTATGGACTGCATCAAGAGTTTCACTGATCGTGTTGCAAATGCTGCATTGGAATTCTTGGATATTCACCAATACGAGCAAGTCGATGATGTCCTGCGTCCAAACGAAAAAGTGAAACGGCATTCGCGTTCCCCATACAAGATGTTGTAGTGGAATCTCGTGTCGCGTGGCACGCAAGAACGCCCGAAACTGCCCCGCAAACATGTACAATGGCTGCGATTGAAACAAAAGAGCCACGAAGCATCGGAGTACGTGTCACTTGGCCATTGGAATTGATCCCACCGTCGACTTTGCCTTCAAGCGGTTGCTCGGAAGTCCTGAACACTCGCGGATCACGGTACATTTTCTTAACGCTGTGCTTGGCGCGTCGCCGCGGATTACGGACGTGACTATTCTGAATCCGTTCTTGGCGAAGGATTTTGAAGAAGACAAACTGTCCGTGCTCGACGTGCTGGCCACCGACGAGCACGGGCGGCGATTGAACGTTGAGATGCAGACCTCGTTGCCCATCGGGATGCGGAAGCGGCTAGCGTTCTATGCGTCGTCGCTGTACGTCGATCAGTTGACCGAGGGCCGTGACTACGCGTTGTTACAGCCTGCCGTCAACATTTGTGTTTTGGATGCCGTGATGTTTCCCGATGTGGTGGATTTGCACCTGGATTTTCGATTGCGGGATGACCAATATCGTGAGACGTTGACCGATGATATGCAAATTCACACGATTGAGTTGCCAAAGTACCAGCGGCCGGTAAATAATGAAGTGATCACCGATCCGCTGGAGAAGTGGGTCTACTTTTTACGTTTCGCCACGTCGTCGACCGCGAGCGAACTGTCAGCGCGGTTGGTTGACGACGAGTTTGGCGAAGCGGTGGGAGTTTTGGAAATGATTTCGAAATCGCAAGAAGAACGCATGTTGTACCAGGCGCGACTGAAGTTTCAGCGCGACGAACAAGCACGGCTGAAATATGCCGAGCAAGAAGGACGTGCAAAAGGCGAAGCGGAAGGGCGAGCAAAAGGCGAAGCGGAAGGACGAGCCGAAGGACGAGCCGAGGGTGAGGCACGGGGTGAGCAAATTGGCAGAATTCGCTTTTTGCTACAACTGCTTGGAAAGACGGAGTTGTCTCACGAAGAATTCGCGGAAATGGACTTGCCCGCGCTTGAGGCAATGGCTGCCGACTTGCAATGTCAACTTCCGTCGAACAACTAGACTGCGCGTGGTCAACGAGCAAAAGCTACATCATGAACACGCTGGATGAGACTCGAGTCAATCTTACCCGCCGTGAGCTGTTCCAAAACACAGCCGCGGGGATTGGCGGGCTTGCGCTAGCATCGATGCTCAGCGACGAAGCAAACGCTGCGCCGAAGTTTGAATACAAAGACCCGCTTGCCCCCAAGCCGGCCGATTTTACGACGCGCGCGAAGAATGTCATTTTCCATGCATCTGCTGGGTCTGGACCATGAAAAATTGACGTTTAGATACCAGGGACGTGATTTCCGTTTGACCGATGTTCATGGCAACGTTGTCACCAAGTTGCTGGCGTGACGGTCGTCGCCAGTCGATGCACGTAAATGAATGATAACAGTCTTGAGCGGTTTGGGGCCAATGCCGCTTGCTTTATGCCAGCGGTGCTCACCTTCAACCGGAATGCGTGCTCGATACATTTCAGCATGCCGCCGCGTTCATCGCGGTGGTACTTAACCTTTCGCCCATGAATTCAGGCAAAAGGTGATAACTACCACGACCAGCGCGGTAGATCACGGTGCTGGTACCAATGAACCCAGATAGAAAGTGAAACCGCGGGAATAAATCCCGCGGCATCGAGTGATTCAAATCTGCGTAAGGCTATTTAGCAAAGATGCCGCGTCCATGCCCAATTGTCCTGCCGATGACGATCGATGAATTCCGCCGCATGGAACATCGGCTCGGGTGGAAGCACGAATACTGGGACGGGGCGGCGCGGCTTTCCGTGCAAGAGACCGCCGTCGCGTCGTTTCAGCAGAACGTGACCTCACCCGTTGGCGGCAGACCAACGGTTGGCGACGGTGAACAACTTCGGCCCGTCCGCGACAATGACCAAGGTGCCTTGGTGGAACTGTTTCAGCGGGCATTCGACGATGCGATTGAATTCGCGGGCTGGCCGGACGACGCTTATCAACGCGACGCACGGGACAGCATCGCTTCGTTTTTCGGCAATTCAACCGAAGGCCAACGACGCCCGTCGGGGAATGGCAGGACGGATGCATCGTTCGTGGTCACGGCGGGCGAACGGCTACTTGCGGCGGTGATGGTGCGATCCATCCGTCGCGGTCCGATTTTGGAACCAATTATGGTTCTACCCGCGCATCAGCGTCGTGGACTGGGAAGCAAGTTGTTGGCCGCGGCACTCGACGCCTTGCACTCCGCGGGCGAAGCGACGCTGTTCACACGGTGCCACTTGGGCAACGCGGCCAGCCTCGCGTGGCACGAAAGAAACGGTTTCGAAGAGATCCCCAGTTACTTCGCGGCCACTCATCGCTGGCGTCACTTTGGGTGGCTCGTCGAGCACTACGAGGACACGGGCGATTTACAACGAGCCGCCGATATGCGAACGCTTTGCGAGCACTGGAAAGTTGTCGTTGAGAAACTTGAAGCGTCGGGCGACCGCTGGTCGTCGGGACTTCTTGACTGAGTATGTTCAGCCCGTGCTCTCACGGTAAACAACTAGAAGGCATGCAGCGATTCTGAACAGAAGGAAACTGAGGAAACGAAAAACTCCTTACTTTGTTGCCTTTGTTTGCTTCTGTTCCGTCACAGAATCCGCTATATCGCGTTACGTCAGTTCATCCTGCCAACGTTGGGGCACGGCCTCAAACGCTGAGACGTAAGTTGATTCGAGCGGCGCGTCGATGTACCTATTCCAATTGAGAAAAAGCGGCATGTCGACCAATTGCTTTCCCGCTGCCGTTGGCTCTATGTAGGCACGTTTGATGTCACCCGTTTCGTAAGCGGCCAGCGTCAAGGGTTGGTCGGCCGGTGGTTGAAAATGTTCGCCCGACAAGTGTGACCAAATTGCGTCGTGGATTCCGTTGGGGTCGCGAGGACCAGCGGGGAACAAGTCAATCACCAACAGTTGAATGCCCGCGTCAAGGAACTCGAGTGCTTTTTCCACGAACTTGTCCAGTGCATACGTGCTCGACTTGTTGCCCGGCGAAACGATTTCAACGATCGCCACGACTCGATCTTCGCTGCTGTGGCGGATCGCGATTCGATTTCGATTGCGGGAATAGTAGTCGTTTTCCACACTGGCCGTGTACTGAACCTTGGGCGGCGCCGTGGCGACTGCCACCCCGACGTCTGAATCGTCGAGCGTCGATCCATTGCCTTGGGACGAGCCCTTGTCGAGCGCTTCCAGCGTCAACACATCCGGTCCCAATCCGCCGGTTACTTGCTCGGCCAGCGCATAGTAATCGTGCGGCAACCGGCCGTCGTTTAAAGCGCGGCTGATCGTCGAAATCCACTCATGATGAAAGTGATGAAAGATTCCGGGCGTAACTCGTGTCCAGTCGTGGATGGGCATAACAAGAACTCGCAATTCAGATCTGGATGTCCTTCATTATACGAAAAGCATTCTTTCAGCGCCACGGTCCGTGCGTTAATTTATACATTATGGTTTCACGGCCAAACGAAATCCGCTGCCTTGCAATTCTTTCACTGATGACGCTGTTTGGCGTCGCGACAGATGCGGCAGCCGTTGCCGATACGTCTTGGCCAAACGGTTCGGTCGATCGATTCATCTTAGCAAAACTTGAAGAAAACAATTTGAAACCCGCGGCAATCGCAACGAGGTTTCTGTGGTTTCACGAAATGCACTTTCGTCCTGTCGATCCCAGCGCACGGAAGCCGAAGCGATCCGCGACGCCGTGCCTGTGGCGAGCGGACGATTCGATTCGCGAATGCATGGTGAAAGTATCCCCCCCTATGTACCGCCGTACGCGATTTCCAACAAACCGGTTCACATTCCCAAATCGGGGCCACTCGACCGAGCCGGCCGTCGGAGCGTCTACATCAAAGTCCGCCGCAATTTCTACACGCCGTTCTTAAAGACGTTCGACTTTCCCAATCCGGGCAGCAGCGTCGGCAAGCGTGACGTAACGATCGCGGCATCTCAGTCGCTGGCCATGCTCAACAGCAAGTTTATTCATCAGCAGGCAATAAGTTGAGTGCGTCACCTCGAACAACACGGCGACGCAAGAATTACCGCCACAAACATGTTTATCCAAGCAGTTGGTCGGAAGCCGAACCCGGGTGAGTTGGCCACGCTGACGGAATTGGTTTCGTCTCAGCCGACCATCGACGACTGGACGGACGTGGCACAAATCTGTTCAACACAAACAAGCTCATTTTCGCATACTGATCCGGTCAATGTCGAAAACGAAATGGCACGCGAAGAACAGTTGGCAGTACAGTCTACGCACATTGCTCGTGCTTTTTAGCCTGTCGGCGATTGGGTCGGCGTGGTTTGCACGCAAGATGCAGGTCGAACGGGAAGAAGCGGAATTGCTCAAAGTCGTCAAGCAAGACTGCCTGGGCTTTGTGATTTTTCGTAGTACAGATAGTGCCGACGATCCACTCGCGACAGAATCGACCAACTATTCCTGGCAAATTCTTCCGAACAACCGGCTCCCTGGAGTCATCGGTATCTGCTTTTCTCCAAGCGTTCCTTCGAACGACCCATTCGCACTGGTGCCCAGGCTGGAACGTTTTCCCGATGAAGCAGTGCGGCAATTGAAACGGCTGCCGAATTTGAATTGGTTGAGTTTTAAGTCAACGAACGTAACGGATGAACAACTAGCTTACCTGGAGTTCGCTCCCTACCTGGAAACGCTGTACTTGGACGATTGTCAGCAAATCACGAATGCGGGAATTGCACTCCTCGCCAAAGCGCCGAATCTGAAGTCGCTGAGCGTTTCAGGAACGGGAATCAACGATGATGCGCTCCCCCATATTGCGCGATTGTCGAAGCTCCAGTCGTTGAATCTCGAAAACACGTCGATCTATGGGGTTGCCCTGTCCGAATTGGAGAAATGTCACTCGCTTAGGGAATTGAACCTCACTGGCACTCCTGCCTGTCGTTATGGACGCACAGCAATCTGGCGCTTGCGGGAGAATTGTCCAAAGCTGGAAATCAGCCCGCCGCATGTTGTGTGTGAAGAAACGGGTTGTGCGCCACCAATCGATACCACGATTAAGCCGCACGGTTCAAGACCAGAATCGCAGGCCGTCGACCTTCCCGACATTCAGATTGCTGTTCCTCAATTCCTGGCCCGGCCATTGGTCGAGTTTGAATTGTCCCCTGAATTGACTCAAGACCAGATCGAACATTTCATTCGAGGACATGAACTCGGTGGCATTGCCTGTGGCATTGGAGAATACAAAGGCCAATCGTGTGGCTTTTGTACACGATCCTATTGGGTCCGATTGCCTGGTTTCGACGTGAAGCAGCGCGTGACGCTCGACTATCTTGAGCCTCGCGATCAAATGCCCGTTTTGAAGGAATTCAAAGGACCAGGGTTTCTCTACAAACTCGGCGAAGAGCGACAGATTCTCAAAAAACACTAGCACGCCGATTCATTGGCCTCGGCGCGAATCTCTGCCTAGGATAGATGGTGTAGTCTATTGTGGAGCACCACGACGATGGCAGAGGTTGAAAAACTAATTGAAGCGGCGACGAGTGATCGGGTCAGTTCGTATGAACGGCGGCGAGCGATCTCTGAGTTGGCCGAGGTCAGCGATTCTGCGGCAACCGAAACGTTGGTCCAGTTGCTGGACGATGAAGATGCGTATCTGCGTCGGCATGTCGTGGCGGAAATTGTCAAAGTGAACGCCGCGGATATCGTTCCGCCACTCATTGGTTGCTTGGATGACGTGGACGAATACGTGCGGCGGGATGCGATTCGCGCGCTGGCCAAGTTAAACGACGCACGTGCCATCGAGCCACTCAAGGCACTTGTTGGCCATCAGTCGTTTACGATTCGCTACGCCGTCGAAGAGGCGCTTGAGGATCTTGCTGACGCCGTCGAGCCACTACTTCAAACACCGCTCGAGCCTGAGACAACGACTGACGAGAGTAGCCGGACTCGCACGAGTTCGGGAGACGATGTTGAAGCGGACACCCGAAGTCTTGCGACTCCGGCTACGGATGCAATCGAGCCCAACTCGGAATCGACTAGACCGACAGCGGAAACGCATGAGCCGAACGCGCTAGCGTCGGGCAAAACACCCGAGCTGAACAACGATTCGACGCCCGTGGCTAGCGCCATCGGCTCGCAAAACTTCGCACCCAGCAAACTGACGGTTCGCGTTCGCCCGTGGCATCTTGCACCGCGAATGCGGATCTTTTTCGGTGAATACATAGCGCAGGTTCAACAGGCGTACGAGAAACTCGACGAGCAACAACGAGGTTTACAAGACCTCGAATCGCGGCTACGCGATGCGTTGACCAAACTGAGGTTGCAACGAGCGGATAAGGACGACGATCTGGCACGGCTCGAAGCGGACATGGATGCGCTGGACAACGACATCCAACACGGCGAGCGGCGGTTGCAAAAAATCGGCGAGGAGCAAACGCGGCTGGATCAGCAGGCCGGGTCAACGTGGCACAAGCTGGTCACAACCTTCATGTCGTCCAAGCGCGAAGAGCTAGAAGAACAACAAGCGTCACTGCGTGAGGAGCGCGGCGAAGTTGAACACGAGGTCACAGAAAAACGCAGCCGCCGGCAAACGCTGCAAACGCAGTACGACGAGTTGCTAGCGCCAGTCGAGCAATTGCAGGGTCTCGCCGACGCCTTGGCCGAGGAAAAACGGACGCACGCCGAGTCGACCAGTTCGGCGGATCGAGTGATCGACGATCATGTGTTGGACGTGATCGATCGGTTGCCAAGCGACGAATTGCAATCGCGGCTTGACCAGCTTCAGAGTCTCTCGCGCCACGCGGGGTTCTTTCAATCGTGCATCGATCGCTTGAACCACGCGCGATCAGAGTTGGCCGCGACCGAGTCGGAGTGGCAAGCCATCACCGAAGCGATCAAAGAAACCGCCCGCGATACCCAGACTGGTATCCAGCGGGTGAACGCCGCCGTCGCTCGCGGATTTCAAACCCTGGAAGTCGAACGGCGATCGCGCGTGTCGCTCGAAGGTTCGGTCAGTTTTCAAGAACAATCAGGCTTCATGAGCGGCTACTCGGGAGCCAGCGGCACGGCAAGCGGCACCGGCAGCGGCGAGGCGTTTTACACGCTGGAGCAGGTATCCTGGAATTCCCCCGACGATCTATCGTCGCACGTCGACGGATTCGCCGCCGAGTGGGAACGATTCGGCGAACGGGTCGCCACGCAACAGACGCTGGCAGCCCGACGCGCGGCACTGTCGCGCATGGTGGCCGAGTATATCCACTTCCTGCGCGAAGAACTCGAGCGCGATTTCGAAGGCAGCGTATGATCCAAGCCGCGTCACGCATCAAAACGTTTTTCGGTTCGCGGACGAGCGAGATCATGTCGCGCTATCGGCGCTGCAATCGGCTCGCTCAGTCCCTCGAAACGCTGGCCGACGAAGTGCGCGAGCTGACGGCCAAGCGAGCAACATGGCGCGAACAACATGATGACCAAATTGTGGCTCTGACCGCGTCGCGCGATGAGATTGCGAAACAACGCGACGCCCAAGACCGGCGCGTCGTCGAATTGCGGCACGAGCACGAGTCGACCGAGCACAGCATTCGCACACTGTTGCATCGCATCGGCGTGTGGGTGCAACACTTGCTTTCACCCGGCACGCCCGGCGTCAAACAACGTCGCCAGCGGATCGAGCAGCTCAGTGACGACATCGCCGCCGCCGAACGATCGCTCGATGAGATCTCTGCGCGGCTCATCAAAGTCACGCGAAACTTGCAACGGCTGACCGTGCCGATCGAGAGTTTCGACTTCGCGATCGAATATCTCGGCCAGCAACTCGAATCCGATCGGCGCGACCTGGACGAGCAAAACCAAGCAATCGACCTGGCCATCCGATTGGTCGCCAAGAACAACTCGCCTGGCTTGTTGCAAGTCAAATTGTCGTCTGGCCTGGAGTCGCTCGCTGACAAAGTGCTCGATTTGAAACAAGTCTTGGCCACGCTCGATCGCCCAGCGACGACCGAAGTCGCGGGCGAAGAAGATTCACCAGCTTTGGAACTGATTTCCAGCGCCATCCGCGAAGGTTCTTATGATGACAAGTTCCGCGCATCCGGCAAAGTTTTCGTCGAAGGTACTGGAACAACGCACGTCCGCAAGACGCGTTCAGAAACCGAGTGGTACACCGACGCCCACGGCAACCGCCGCACGCGAACACGCAACAAGACGTATTGGGACCGAGTCAACGTCGAATTCGGCGGCCCGGTTCGCGCGGAGTTTGAGGTCGAACACCGTCGCTGGCAAGCGACCGCGTTCTTCGACGCGGTCAAGGCCGTCTGCGAGCAACGCTTTGCAGCAGGAATGAATCGAGTTCAGGACGCCACCAACGAGCGTCGTGCAAAAATGGAACAGCGGGCCGAGGAGTTGACGATGGCGATACGTCATAACATTGAACGAGAGTGCGGTGGGTAAGCGATCGCCGCGTTATCGTGTTTCCGCCCAACTGTGCAATCGCAATGCGATCTGAGTCGTTTGCGATTCCCAGTTGTGGTAGAATTGCAACCGCTGGAGATTTCGGGAGTTTGTCGATGTCGATGGTTTATTCAAACGTTGCTGAACGGCAAACTATTTTGGGGTTTGGTCCAGGATCTGAAGCGGCGGGGACTATTGGACGAATCGACAAGCAATGAATAAAGATAGTCCGAATGTCGCTGAATCGCCAAAAGGCTCTCTTGTGTCGACGTTGATCCAAGTGATCAGCGTGCCCTCATTTTTCTTTGCGGTCGTCCTGTCGCTGCTGGTCGTCAACGTGAGAAAGGGACCGGACTACAACACGTATCTTCATTGGTCGCGGGCGGCGGTTCGAGGTGACATTGACGAAATCAAGACGTATGTCGAATCGCCCATGGGACTGCCGCTCACGCAGTGGTGCGCTGGACCAGGGCTGGCTGCCGCGCCGCTAGTTGGACTGTGTAACAGCCTACAAATGAAAGTGCTTCCTCAGATCGCTGAGTCCGGGTTTTACATTTTGGTGCCCCCGATCCTTGATGAGCATGGGGTCTTTCTTACAGCGGCGATTTTTTCAGTCGTGTTTTGGTGTGCGATGGCGAGGCTTGTCACGATCCTGACTGAGGGCCAAACAGCATGGACGGTGTTTGGATTGGGGGCGGCGTTTGTCGGAACGCATCTGGGTTATTATTCGGTGGCGTGCGGGGCGGAGCTTTTGTCGCTGGCGCCGATTGCGTTGCTGGCGGTCGAATTGGCAAGGCCGATGAAGTCGCGGTTGGGTAGCGTGATTCTGGTCGGCAGTTGCACTGCGGTGCTGATCATGATTCGACCCTATCTGGCACTTTATGCTGGGCCGACCTTGGTTGTGACCGCCGCTCGCATCTGGCAAGATCCGGCGATTGGCCGGCGGCTTGTCTACATCGTTTCTCTGGCGGGAATTGCGGGAATCGGCGTTGGGCAAGTGGCGCTGGTGAACGCCTGGATGACCGGAAGCTGGACGAGTTCGCCGTATGTTTTTGGCGACGGCAATTTCAAGAGTTTTGACTTCTTTTCGCCGGAAATCGCCGCTGTTTTGTTTCATCCGCTGCACGGGTTGTTTGCCTATCATCCGATGTATTTGATTGGTTTTGTGGCGATGGGGTGGTTGGTCGTGCGAGCACCGCGCGGGCCGGAGCGTTGGCTTTGGGTGGCAAGTTTAGTGGTCGTGGCGATTCATATCTGGATTCAAGCGGCCTGGTATCAGTGGTGGCTGGCGACGACGGCAACGTTTGGCATGCGGGGAATGGCAGCAGCGGGGATTCCCTGCGTGGCGGCGATGATGAGGCTGGTTCAACTGCTGTTACAAAGAGACGCCGGAAGCCGCTGGGGTCTTCACTTGTTGACCACGCTGGTCGGCGTGACGGGAATCTGGTCGTGGTTGCTGATGACGCGCAACGCGACGGATTACTACACATACGGCGATTTGTTCGCGAGCCAACGGGACACCCTTCGCGACATGGCGATGTCCGGCCGAATGTTGACATTGGCTTTCGCGGGCGTCATTACAGGAATCTCTCTAGGGTCCGCGCTTGTGATCCGAAAGGACAGGCGCTGGTCGACACTGCAACAAATCGTCACGATTGTCGTCGCCACGCTGTCGATCGACTTTCTAGTCTGGGGATGGATTGACAACGCGATCATGTCGGTTCAATACGCCGTAGTATTGATCGCATGTATTCTTGCGGCCGTGCTCTATCGGATGCGCGAGCGAGTTGCTTGGACGCCAGGCCCGCTGTCCATGAGCGCTGGCGTGGTAAGCGCGTTGGTCTTGGCGATGATGCTCGGTTGGTTTGCCCATTTGGCGATTCCGACGCAACGACAAATCACCACGGATTCGCTGCCGGAAAAGCCGTACAAATGGAAGGAAACGTTTTTTGTGACCGAGGTACAAAACGGCTATCGCGACTTCAGCAAGATTCCGGGCTTCGAGCAAAAGCGAGAGCGGCTGAAGCAATTCCTTATCCCTTATGGTTTGCCAGAAATCACGGACACCGATGAACCGAACATGAGGCGTTATTAGGTTGACTCTTCGATTCGAGTATTTGGCGGATTATGCTGGACTCGCAGAGTCAAGCTACGTTTACTTCGTGCGGATCGTGTGTCATAACCTTGATTGGTTTGGCGAGAATTGGCCTCGTCCGTTATGGGAAAGGGAAAGATTATGAGCCTTGTTGCAGGAATCAATAGTAGCACGCAAAGCTTGTCATGCGTGGTGATCGATCTGGACGCGGAGCAAGTTGTCTATCGCGATAAGATCGAATTCGGCAAAACCTTGGGTGATAAATATGGCGTAAAAGACGGCTTCATGGACAACTGCGCCGGCTGGGTTCATTCGCCGCCATTGATGTGGGTCCAGGCGCTCGACTTGATGTGCGATCGAATGGCGAAAGAATTGCGCTCGCTTTCGCAAATCAAAGCCATTGCCGGGTCTGGTCAACAGCACGGCACCGTGTATCTGAACAAGACAGCGCGAACGGTCCTGTCGAATCTCGATGCCTCGGCCACGTTGACCGAGCAACTTAGTGGCATTTTTTCACGCCCCACGTCGCCGATCTGGCGCGATTCGAGCACGGCGGAGGACTGCGACATCCAGGCCGCAACGCATGGCGGCCGAATGTCCGTGGCGGAAGTGACCGGCTCAGTTCCGACGCGTCGTTTTTCTGGACCTCAGATTCACAAGTTCGCTCGCACCGAGCCGGCCGCCTTCGAGGCCACGTCGCATGTTGCACTTGTCAGCTCGTTCATGTGTTCGTTGCTGTTGGGCGACATCGCACCCATCGACTACGGCGATGGTGCCGGTATGAATTTGATGGATATTCGCAAACACACCTGGTTGGACAACGCATTTGGAGCGAATGAGATTTCGGCCGCCATCAAAGCGAAGTTGCCGTCCGAGCCCGTTCCATCAACGACAGTTGTCGGGCAGTTGAACAGCTACTATGTGAATCGATTCGGATTCGAGCCGGGTTGCCAGGTGCTCGCTTTTTCCGGAGACAATCCAGATAGTCTGCTCGGAATGGGAGTCTTCGAGCCGGGGAAGCTGGTCATCTCGCTCGGCACAAGCGATACGAATTTCTGCATGATTCCCGAAGCCAAGCATGATCCAAATGGTTTTGCCAACGTATTTGGCGCAGTCACGGGTGGATACATGGCGCTGAGCTGTTTTGCCAACGGGGGTCTAACCCGCAAGGCAATCCGCGATCGATTTGAACTGGCCGATTGGGACGCGTTTTCTGACGTGCTGCGAAACTCGCCGGCCGGAAACGGTGGAAAAGTGATGATTCCGTTTCTGGCGGCGGAGATCACTCCCGTCACGGATGGGCCAGTCGAAGCCTATTTCGGCGGTTTGTCGGACGACGATCGCGCGGGTTGCGTACGCGGCGTTGTCGAAGGATTGCTGTTGAACATGTTCCAACACAGCGACTGGATGGGCCAGCGGCCCAGCGTGATTTGGGCCACGGGCGGCGGCGCACAAAACCGCGAGATTCTGCAAGTTTGTGCGGACGTGTTCAATGCGACGGTTCATCAATTTGAAATTGACGATTCGGTTTCGCTTGGGGCGGCCCTGCGAGCGGCGAATTCAATTGATACGGATTGGACCTGGGAGCGGTTGACCGGTCTCTACTGTAAGTCGGATGGAGATCCGGTCCGTCCCCAGGACCCCGGCGCGTACGAGGATTTGAAGGGGAAATTCGGCGGGTATTTGGCAAACGCCCTTGCCAAATGAAAAAGCCCGACCTTTTACAAGAGGCCGGGCTTTGAGTTTCCGCGGTGGTGGCTTTCAGCCGCCACGACCGTTTTTTACGATTGTTGCGCTGGCGGCTGGGCCGATGGTTGCACGCGCTTCTGCACGTCGACTTCCATCACGCCGAAGATCTGTTCGTAGCGTTGCACCGAGCCAGCGAGCGCGGCCAGCAAGCGCTTGGCCATGTAATAATTGACGATGACACGCTGGTCGATCGAAACCGACGACGGTTGCGGTGCACCGATGGGCTGGGGACTCAAACCAAAGTCAATGATCAATTCCTCAAATCCCGGTGTCACGCGGCAAAAGTTCGCGTAGGACTTGGACATCTTTGATTCATCGATTTGGACGGGCGTTCCGGGTGGTTGACCGGCTGGTCCGCCACCTGCTGCTGGCTGTGGAGCGCCTTCTTCTGGATTGGGATTGTCGTCTGCCATTAGTTTCTCCTTAGGAAATATGGTTAGCGAACGGGGGCGATGCTTTTGTTGATGAGATCAAAAGTCCCACAAATCAGCACCCCGTGGAAAAGTCGAGGGGGAAGATATCAGCGTGACAAAATTCGCGATGTTCCGCAAGCCACCCACGTGACCTGCCGCAAAAAGATGTCCGTTTTTTGAAAAGTTCCAGGCCGGGGTAGATTTCGGCGCGGTTCAAATATTGGTAACAGATATTGAAATTGGCCAAGGAGGCAGATGGAGAGATAGGTAAAAAGGGACTCCTCGGTTCGGCAAGGAATGTCGAACCATTCCCCTTGCGAAGGAAAGGAGTCCGCTATGGTTGCTTTTACGACGAATTCAGGCACCGCCGTTGCCGCTTCCCAACTCGATAGTCAACAACGCCAGCAACTCGCCGTTTCCGCTTTGGCGGGTGATAGCATCTCGGCCTTGGCTCGGCAGAACGAGGTCAGCCGCAAGTTCATCTATCAACAGAAAGAACAAGCGCAACAAGCGTTGCAGGATTCTTTTACCCCATCGCCTGCGACTGAGAAAGTCCTGTTTTATCTGCCCGTCACTGAAAAATGGCTGTACTCCTTGGTGCTCGGCCTGCTGTTGACTTGTCGAAGCTCCTTTCGCGGCATCCAGGAACTGCTGGCCGACCACTTCGGCTTCTCCATCAGTTTGGGAACCATCCACAACCTGAGCGCCCGCGCCGTGGAACAAGCCCGCGCCATCAATCAAGCTCAGGATCTCTCCGCCATCCGCTACGGAGCGCCGGACGAAATCTTTCAAAGCGGCAAACCCGTGCTGGTCGGCGTCGATCTGCAAACCACGTATTGCTATTTGCTCGAAGCGGCCCAGCGTCGCGACGCGGATACCTGGGCCTTGGCTTTGTTGCAAGCCCAAGAGCAAGGGCTGCAACTGGAACGCTCGGTGGCCGACGGCGGGCAAGCGATCCGTGCCGGACAGCGGATGGTGTGGCCGGACGTGCCTTGCGATTACGACCACTTCCACGCCTTGCAGGAAACCGAGCGGTTAGTGACGTTTCTGGAAAACCGGGCTTATCGCCTGATGGGCGTGCTTGCAACGTTGGAAGGCAAGATGGCTCGCGCCCGTCGGCAAGGAAAAGGCCGGGAATTCTCGGCCCGTTTGGGCGCGGCCCGCCAACAGGAAACCGCGGCGATCGCCTTGGCCGACGACCTGGCTTGCTTGCTGCGTTGGCTGCGGCAAGACATTCTGCCGCCGCGAGGGCCGGACTTCGCCACGCGGCTGGCACTGTTGGACTGGGTCGTGGAAGAATTGCGCCGGCGGGAAGCGGCATGTGCTCATCGCATCACGCCGGTGCGGAAGTTGCTGGAGAACCATCGCCAGGAATTGTTGGCCTACGTCGCGCGGCTGGACGAGCAGTTGGCGGACTTAGCACGGGAGTTCGACGTTTCGCCCCGCGCGGCGCGAGCGGTTTGGAATCTGGAATGCTTGGACATCGCCTCGCCCCGGTACGGTCTGGAAGTGGAAGCGTTGCGTTGCCGTTTGGGCGAGGTGTTTTACGGTCTGCAACAAGCGATGGTTGGTCTGCGAGCCGTGACGTTCCGCAGCAGCAGTTGGGTGGAAAATATCAACAGCCGTTTGCGGAACTATTTCTTTCTTCGCGGTCAGATTGGCTCGGACTATTTGGAGTTGTTACAGTTTTACTTCAACCACCACCGTTACGCGCGTAGCGCGGTGGCGTCGCGAGTGGGCAAGAGTCCGGCGGAATTATTAACGGGCCAGGCGCACCCACATTGGCTGAGCCTGTTGGGCTACCCACCTCATTCGGACAACTAAGTCCCGTTCCGCTGGCCAAAGGCAAATTCCAGCGCTACCCGTACGCAATCTGTTACCCGAAAACCGATTGTCTTGAACCACGCCTAGATTTCAACGAAATTCGGAGCCTCCGGTCTGACTGGGGTTGCGGCTGATGTACCAGGATTGCACGTCTGCCAGCACCCTCTCCATTGCAACCGCCGGATCCGCAGCAGTCCGTTGGAACGTACGCGCATAGACGCTGTCACCCACCGGAAACTCGACGTGAAATCGATATTGAAGGCTGGTCGTTCCGATCGTCTCCAGTCGAATGTAGCTGGCTCCCAGTCCCTTCAAGCGATGGTGGACCTGTTGAAGGTAGGAATTCGAGCTAGGCTGTGATTGGAGTGGCGTCCGCGGACCGCTAGCGATCTCGGTCTCGCGAAGGTCCATGCCTGTCGACTTTGGATGGTAAACGGTCGACACATTCATCGCCGTTTCGCCCGCCGGTTGGGTCGCGCTGTGTCTTGGCGACCGTGTATCGGCAACAGTCCAGGCAGGCGGCTCGTGACCGGCCACTTCCTCTGGCGAGAGCGATTCTGGTGCCACGCCTGTCCACAGCGAACTGACGTAATTGCCAACGACAGGGATCGCCAACAGCGGCATCGCCAGCAGCAATGTCAGTACAATGAGTGTTCGAATTGTGACCAGGATTGACGATCCCACCTTGATGCCTCATCACGGACGGGGCGGGTTTAAAAGCGGGCGGGTATCGTTGCCGAAACGGCTCGAAGGGTGCTTTGCACAACGGTACCTGACCCCTTTTAAACCATGAACCATGGGCGGATGATAGCGAGTTAGGTTAAGCAAGGAAAGATGAATCATGTCCACACGGGACGAACCTATTTATCTTGATCACAATGCGACCACGCCGATCGATCCAGCGGTCGTGGAGGCGATGGCAGAATGCTATCAATCGCATATGGGAAATCCAGCAAGCCAGCATTCAACTGGTCGCCGGGCTCGAAAGATTCTGGAAGACTCGCGCGAGCGGATGATCACGCTGCTCGGCGTAAATACGGCAAATCTGGACGATTATCAACTGGTTCTTACCAGTGGCGGGACAGAAGCTAACAATCTGGCTTTGATTGGATTGGCCGGCGAACCGCCTGGAAACATTGTCCTTTCGTCGATCGAACATCCGAGCGTCGCCGCTCCGGCCGACTATCTTACGACAAGAGGTTTTGAGATCCGCGTTGCGCCGGTCGGTCCGGATGGCTGTCTCCGCACCGAAGACGTCGAGCCGTTGCTTGATGACCAAACGCGATTGGTCACTGTGATGCTGGGAAACAACGAAACGGGTGTCATGCAACCCGTCGAACGTGTTTACGAAATCTGTCGCGATCGCAAGATCCCGATCCACACGGACGCGGTGCAAGTCGTCGGAAAACTGCCGGTTGATGTTGAGCACCTTGGAGTGTCGGCCCTCAGTTTCTCGGCTCACAAGTTTCACGGTCCGCGAGGCATCGGCGGATTGCTTTTTCGCTCGGATGCCCACCTGCAACCGATCTTGTTCGGTGGATTTCAACAATCCGGTCTTCGCCCTGGAACGGTACCGGTGGCACTACCGGTTGGCATGCTACGTGCCCTTGAGCTGTCGCAATCGGACCCAAATCGGATTGAGAGGATGTTTGAGCTTCGTCGGCAGTTTGAGCAAACAATTCTGGATCGTTGCCCGTGTGCCCAAATTGTCGGACACAAAACGAAACGGCTTCCGCACACCAGCAATATCGCCTTCGAAGGTCTCGACCGCCAAGCAATCCTGATGGCGCTTGACGTCGCGGGTGTCGCCTGTTCGACTGGTTCCGCTTGTGCGAGCGGTTCCAGTGATCCGTCGCCTGTGTTGCTTGCGATGGGACTCCAAAAGGCGATTGTCGACGGCTCGATTCGGTTCAGCCTAGGTGCCCAAACAACTCAGGAAGAAATCATTGAAGCGTGTCGCCGTATCATCAATGTAATCAATACCTTAGAGAACCAAAAATAGCATCGATTTTGGACGCTTACTCCTCGTAAGACGCCCGGATATCAGGTACAATTCGGGTTTGAAATAAACGGATGAATTCACCTGATCTGGCAGCCTGAGCCCGGTACGGAGTTGCGGTGTCCAACGGCGTTGTTTCTATTCCTCTCGATTCTGATTCACAGCAACACGAATCCGTGATTTTGCCGATTCGCAATGCGAATTTTCCGCTCGGTGAGTATGTATTCGACCCAGAACAACCCATCGTCCAAGCCGCCTTGGATGCGTTTGTCAATAACGATTTTCATTGCAATCCGATCGTCTTGTTTGGACCTTCGGCGGTCGGAAAAACTGCCTTAGCCGAACATCTCTTCTCTCATGGCAAACAAACCTTCGATCAGGTTTGTGTCACGGCGGCAACAGATTTTTGCCGTGATTATGCCGAAGCTGTGGATACCAATGCCATCGGCGACTTTCGTTCACGCTATCGAAATGCCGAGTTATTTTTTGTCGACGGTTTGCATCAGATGGTGGACAAAGACGCCGCACAACGAGAGTTGCTTTCTCTCATCGACGACATGCTCATGGAAGATCGCTGGGTTATAGTGGCCATGGACCAGATTCCCACTGAACACCATTCACTGCTACCGGAACTTGCCAGCCGACTTTCGATGGGACTGACCGTGCCGCTTGTCCATCCAAGCTACGCCGCAAAGGAAGCTCTGCTGAAACGGCTCACCGGTGTTTACAATATTACGTTGAATCCTGACTCGATTCGACTGATCGCTGAGCAAACATCGACTGTCGTGCAACTTAACAGCGTAGTCGCCAGGCTCGCGATGACGCAAACGTCGCCTAATCCAACAATTGCTGTTAACGCCGTGACGCACGCTTTAGACGAACAGCTTTCTCTAGGTGATGTCGATCTGCCCCAAATTGCTGCGGTGGTCGCGAAGCACTTTTATCTTAAAAAGTCTGATTTACGCAGCCCTTCGCGTCGTCAAACGGTCGTCCGGGCGCGCGGAGTTGCCATGTTTTTGTCCCGTCGGTTGACCTCAAACAGCTTGGAAGAAATCGGTGCGTACTACGGTGGTCGGGACCATACCACCGTGTTGCACGCTTGTCGAAGAACCGCGTCGATCGTCGAATGTGAACCCGCTCTTCGACGATCGCTAGATGAAATGACGGAATCTTTAGTTTGCTGAGATCTTGCTATTCGAATATCGATATTCATCACCACCACCATGGAAAACCTGTTGATAGTGTGTCAGGAAATAAACGTTATTGCTCGATTCTTCGTACATCGGCTTGCTTGCGAGATTGTTCCCTTGGTTCGTGACATAAAATCGACCATATATCGACGGCGGTTCAACAGGTTTTCCACACCATGGTACAGAAGAGATTAAACAAAGAAGTTGGTGTTACATTCCATTTCTGTGTTCCCGACGACGCTTGTCAACAAAATCAGTTTGAATATTACTACTACGGCTATTTTGAAATAGATTACTTGTTATAGCCCAGACCAAATAACACAGATTATCAAATCTGAACTCACGTCGGCGTTAGACCCACGAAAGGCACTACCGTGAAGATCACATGTAACCGCGGGAGCTTTCTGGCAGCGTTCCAGACGGCTGCCACTGTCGCACCAACTCGTAGCCCCAAACCAATTCTCCAAAACGTGAAGCTTGAAGCAGCACAGGATTCCGCGATCCTCACCGCCACGGATTTGGAAGTTGGGATTCGTATTGAAGTGCAAGGAATTGAAGTTGAAGCACCTGGCAGTGTCATACTGCCGGTCACACGATTTGGATCCATTCTGCGGGAATCGACCGATGAAAAGCTGTCTTTGCAGGCCGATAGCCAAGGAGCAGTGGTCAAAGGGGAGCGAAGTGAATTCAAGTTTCCCAGCGAGAATCCAGATGAGTTTCCCGTTGTCGCGTCGTTCGACGAGAA
This sequence comes from uncultured Pirellulaceae bacterium, assembly GCA_964343305.1. Classification (GTDB taxonomy): domain Bacteria; phylum Planctomycetota; class Planctomycetia; order Pirellulales; family Pirellulaceae; genus CAYFJO01. The sequence continues at coordinate 56,458 of CAYFJO010000016.1, forward strand.
GAAGTTTCACGAAGTGCCGGCTCGGCTGTTCAAGGAGCTGGTCCGTCGAACGTTGTTTGCGACCGACACGGAAAGCAGCCGCTATGCGTTAGGCGGCGTCTGGCTGGAAATGGAAGCCGATAAAGTGATCGCGGTCGGCACTGACGGGCGTCGATTGGCCAAGATGGAAGGTCCCGCGATGTCGGTTGACGGTCATACCACAGGCGATGCAACAACGATCGTGCCGACCCGTTCGATGCAATTGATCGAACGAGCGTTGTCCGACAGTGACGCGGAAATCCAAGTCGCCGCGCGGGCCAACGACATTCTTGTGAAGAGTCCTCGAACGGTGATTTATTCGCGATTGGTCGAAGGGCGTTTCCCCAAATGGCGTGAGGTCTTTCCGCAGCGTCAGAATGCCGTCCAGATCGACCTCACGGTGGGCCCGATCTATGCGGCACTTCGCCAGGCAGCCGTCGTGGCCAGCGAAGAGAGTCGAGGCATCGATCTAACGTTTGGAAACGGCAGCCTGGTGTTTTCGGGATCAACGGCCGAAGTCGGACAATCCCGAGTAGAATTGCCGATACCGTACGATGGTGAAGCGATAGACATAACGCTGGACCACCGATTCTTGGCCGATTTTCTCAAAGTTTTGGATGCCGAGAAGACCTTTACCATGGAGATCGAATCGACGGAGACGGCGGCTTTGTGTTTTACGGACGACGGCTATGGATATGTCATCATGCCGCTGTCTCGTGATCGCCACTAAGCGTAAAAAGTCGCCTTGGTAGAAACAGCCATTTGCTCTTATAAGTGACCAGCATGAACGATGAGATCCACTCGGTGGACAGCGAAATTTTGGTAACCAAGGAAATCAAGAGCAGGAGTCGGACGATCCCCGCTCCTAAGTCGATCGCCGACGCAATGAGTGGGCTGCTGGCCAAGCGGGGCTATGCTCAGACGCATTCGGCGGCCGAAATCCAGGATGCCTGGCAAAAAGTTGTAGGACCGCAATTTGCCGGAAGAACGGTGTCGGGCAAAATTCGAAGTGGAGTTTTGGAAGTGGTCGTCGCCAACTCGACGATCCTGCAAGAATTGACATTTGAGAAAGAGAAGTTGTTGAATGACTTGGTCGAAATCATCCCCGAAAAGAACATTCAGGATTTGCGGTTTCGAATAGGGCCAGCGAATTAGCCAAAAATAGGATTCCATATCGGATAAACAAATATGAGCAAAGACAAGAATCAAGAGCCAACATCAGCGGACAGCGAATATGACGTTGATCAAATGCGCTATATGAGCGACCTGGAACATGTCCGCGAACGATCGGGGATGTACATTGGCAACAAAAACGTTCGCGGTTTGCACCACTTGGTTCAGGAAGTCGTCGACAATTCAATCGACGAGGCCATGGCGGGGCAGGCAACGAGAGTCACGGTGACGATCAACAATGACGGGTCAATTATGATCGGCGATGACGGCCGTGGCATTCCAGTCGCCGAAGATCCCAACATCGGTAAATCGGCTCTTGAAGGCGTTATGACGATGCTCAAGTACGGCGGCAAGTTCGGCAAGCAGGCCTACAAGACGTCCGGCGGTCTTCATGGAATCGGCGTCAAAGCAGTTAATTTCTTGTCCGAGTGGTGCGAGGTGGAAGTCCATCGAGACGGCCACGTGTGGCAACAAGAATATGAACGCGGCAAACCAACTGGTCCCGTCGTGAGGATTGGTGCGACCACCACCACCGGAACGAAAACGACCTTCAAGCCAGACCCGCAGGCATTTGGAGACTTGAAGTTCGATTACAACATTTTGCACAAGCGGTTACATGAATTGTCGTTTCTCAATCCAGGATGCGAAATTGTCTATCGCGACGAACGAATCGGGCAAGGAGATACGTTTCATCATGAACGCGGGATTGTCGAATATGTCGAGTATCTCAATCGGGCGTCGGATGCCGTTCACAAGGACGTCGTCTATATCCGCGGAGAAATTGAAATCGGTGAAGAAGATGCAGAGACCGGTGGGCGAGATAGCGTCGAAGTGGAGATTGCGTTTCAGTACGCAAACGAGTACACGGAGAACGTTCATTGTTTTGTCAACAACATCAATACGGTCGACGGTGGCACACATTTGACCGGCTTCCGCACGGCGTTGACACGTGTTTTTAATGCCTATGGGAAAAAAGCAAATTTATTCAAAGACATCACCCCCAATGGCGAGGATTTCCGGGAAGGAATCACCGCAGTCATTTCAATACGTCATCCCGATCCACAGTTTGAATCTCAAACGAAAGTGAAGCTCAACAACACCGACGTCGAGGGTGCCGTCAGCGGCGTCGTTAGCGACTACTTGAGCAGGTTCTTGGAAGAGAATCCAAAGATCGCCAAGGTCCTCGTCAATAAAGGCATTACGGCCGCCGAAGCCCGCGATGCGGCACGGAAGGCGAAAAAAGCATTGCGCGATCGCAAGGGTGTGCTGGGTGGGGGAAGTTTGCCTGGCAAGCTCCGCGATTGTATTAGCAAGGAAATGGAGAAGTGCGAATTGTACCTCGTCGAAGGTGACTCGGCCGGTGGCAGCGCGGAAGGCGGCCGACTGAAAGAGTACCAGGCAATCCTGCCGCTACGAGGAAAAATCATCAACGCCTACAAGTCACGCGAGAGTAAGGTGCTGGAGAATCTCGAGGTACAAAGCATCATCAGCGCCGTGGCCAGCGGAATCGGCGACGACCAAGACGTCAACAAGCGTCGTTACGGAAAAGTCATCATCATGACGGACGCCGACGTCGACGGATCGCACATCCGGACGTTGTTGTTGTGTTTCTTTTACCGGCAAATGTACGAGTTGGTATCCGGCGGACACGTCTATGTCGCTCAGCCACCACTGTTTCGCGTTCGCAATCGCAAGGAAACCTATTACGTCCAGAGCGAAGACGAAATGAAAGAACAATTGTTGGAACGCGGCTTGGCCGACGCCGTGTTTGATCCACGAAATGGGGTGGAGATTCAGGGCGACGACATGGCAAAACTGTGCCGCGCGTTGGCCTCGACCGAAGAGGCACTCGTGGCACTAGAGCGACGAGGGATCAGCCTGAAGGTTCACGCAGAGCGAATCAACTTTGAGTCAGGAAAACTGCCGGTTTATCACGTCTTTTTAGGCAAAGAGGAACACTGGTTTGCTTCGCGTAAGGAGTTGGACGAGTTTTTGAAAGACAAGGAAGAAAGCACTGGCGAAGAATTCTCCGTTTCTGAAGCACCGTCTAGCAATGGCGATGAGGCGACGGCGCCCAAGCTGCACATTACCGAGTTGCACGAAGTCCGTACAATTAACGCAGGCTTGAAGGAGATTAGCGAGCTTGGTTTTGACATTCAAGCACTGATTCCCCAAGAACGAACTGGTGTCGAGGAATCCCGATATGTGTTAAGACGCGGGGAAAACGAAATCCCACTCGAAGACCTGCGTGGTTTGCTGGCGGCTGTTCGGCGAGCGGGTGAAAAAGGTTTAACACTAACTCGCTTTAAAGGTCTCGGCGAAATGAATGCCGAGGAATTACGAGAAACGACGCTCGATCCCGACAACCGGACGCTATTCCAAGTCACGATGAAGGATGCCGGAGCGGCGGATGAAATGTTCCGCGTCCTGATGGGTGATAAGGTGGAGCCACGGCGTGATTTCATCGAAAAACACGCCCTGGAAGTTCGCAATCTGGATGTGTAGCGTAGTCGTCTGGTATTCTACAAAGTACTTGTCATTTTCTACAAACTTGTTGGCCAGAATATACAAACTTGTTGTCACGGATTTAGGCTTCCGCGTTGTAATGGGCGACGCCCGTGAAGACGCGCTGGATTCAAAATCCAGTGCCCATTAGGGCGTCCCGGTTCGAGTCCGGGCTCTGGTACT
>CAYFJO010000017.1:0-60060 GCA_964343305.1 uncultured Pirellulaceae bacterium
CCCCCATGGATACTGACCAACCACGGTCGGCGGGCTACCCGAGCACTTCTCGTAAACGAAGCAAGACGCGAAACTTGGCTTGCCTCACAGCACCTGTTGTCATGTCGAGCTGCTCGGCAACGTCCGCTGCGGGACGACCATCGACTGTTGTCAACCAAAACGCCTGCCAGGTATGCGATTTGAAATCTTGACGAACCAGTTCAGCCGCACGTCGAATTAATTCATGTTCTGCCGCAGGGTCATCTTGTATCCGACTGCACTCTTCATCGGAATCGACCCACTCAGCAAGCTCGGTCATACGGGCATTCGCTGCACTGCCACCCTCGGCCGTCGCCAATTGTTTGCCCGCTCGGCGATACCACTGTCGAATCTCATTGCGCGTGATTGTCATGAGCCAGCCGCGAAATGTATCTTCTTCTCGTTCCTTTCGAAATCGTGAAATGCCGGAAAACACCGACCGAAAAACGTCCTGAACAATATCCGTGGAATCGCCTTCTCGAATTCCCGATTTGCGTAGCCAACTATAGACCAGGGGCGAATAAATGGTACACATCGACTGCCAGGCATCTTCATCTCGATAGTAGCTAGCTGCCGGAAACTTGGGAGTTTCGTTGTTACCGAATTTCGCCACCAGAAAATGCGTGAGACCATGCTGTCTCTGCTAGCTTCAACATCTTGGATAGCAGCAAAGCTTGCAACGCAACACTTTGTGCTGGTACTCCCAACAAAGCTCTCACTTTATTTTCCTATGGGTCAGGAGTCCTGGACATGGCTTTGAAGAAGACAGGGCTGTATCCCTCGCGATCAAACAGCAGCACAAAACGATGCCGGTGTGGATCAGCGTCGAGTTCCTCCTGGCTCGGTTGTCCCGGCACGTCTTGCAGCAGCCGTGGCACGATGTCGTTGCGGATCGCTTCCCGCAGGCCTTGATCCAGCGGCCGCTGGACGACGAAGAACGGTTGGCCCAAACGGTCGTTGACCCAGTAATCGGTGGTGCCTCGCAGGCATAATCGTTGTCGGCTGACGTAGCGCCGCGGCAGTTTGGTCAGCTTGCCGTGGTACAGCCGCACGTGACCGTCCACGTACAGCGCCCCGGCCAAATCGGGATCGTCTTGCATCCAATCCCGCGACAGTTGAGCGGCCCATTTTTTCGGCGCCTGGTTGGCACTCAGCGTGGCCAGTTTGTTCCGCAAACAGCGAACCTCGGCCCGCGCGGTCCAAGCCCAGCAGCTTTCCCAATTCACCGGGCGGATGAGACTGCAACTGCTCCACCGTTTTGATCCGGCAGAGCGCCATGAAGCCCAGCAGCGAAAATATTTGCAACCTCGTGTAGTAACCGCCCAGCGGCGTGAAACAGCAATCAAGGTGTCGGAAGAGTCCGTTTTGTTCGAGGGCGGGCAAAGCACACAACACGCATGATAAGGATAAGGGGACGCAGCTCTTTAATTCAAAAAGAGTTGCGTCCCTTTTTCTTCCTTGGTCGATACAGCAGATAGACGTGTTCTGTTCTTACTTGGATCCTTTCTTGAAACCGATCACCGAAAGGCAAGTGGGAGGCATTAGAAACACACTCCCATCGGAAGTCTGAAACCCGACTATCCACCATAAATCCAGCGACGCAGAATGAGGTCGGCTTTCGAACGGTCTGGCAGGCGTTGGATCGTCGCTCTTGCACCTTTGGGAAGGTTGGCGAGCGTAGCGCGTTGCCAGCGGTCGGCCATCTCTTTGACGTGAAACATGTTGCCATCGCGTTGTACTCGCTTTCCGTCGAGGTATTCGATTAGAACGACGAAATGCGGCCAACTCGCAAACGGCGGCGAGTACGGTAGCTTCTTCAAGTGCGCGACGAGCCGCACTTCCATTCCTTTGAGATCGTCGCCAAAGAACTGTTTGAAAGAGTCCAGATTTTGCTTGATGCCGCTTCCCGACGCCGATCGCAAGTATCCTTCCAGCGGCCCCAACTTGCTTGCTTCGTTGACGAACTTGTTGAACGACGCCCGGTGGTTTTTGGCCAAGTAATGCGTTAAGGACCAGGCGGATGCGTAGCCCGTTGATGTCAGCCGCGGCGCGATCACGGTGGATTCGATCGTCTTGCCGTCGAGGCCATTGCCGGCCGCCAGTTTCAGATACTCCTCCAACTCGTGCATTCGCATGTCGTTGACTTGACCAGCGCCTTTCCAACGCAGCTTTGCACCGGTCGTGGTCGGGGCGAAGTACTCGGCCAATCCCTCGGCCAGCCACATCGGCCAAACCGAAAGACGCTGTTGAACGCCGATGTTGTGCAGAATCTGATGCGCCCCTTCGTGCGCGATCACAGACAGCGACTGCTGAATCGCCAGCTTCATGTCGACGCCGGCCAATTTAGATTCCTCGTACATCACGACATGGTTCGAAATCGGATCGTAATAAGCCACGACACCTTCGGGCATGCGGCGATGACGCTGGAACTGCTCTTCGGTACGAAACATCACGACGACCATCGGCACTTCCGGCGAGTGGACATCGATGCGCTGGGCCTTGGCGTGAAGTTCCACACCGCGGTACATCGATTTCATGATGCTGCTGGTGGCCAACGCGAACGAATCGCTGCAGTTATAAACGTAGAGATATCGCACGTCTTGTTTGGTTTTGAATCCAGCAAATCTTTTCGCGGTCAATTGCTTGGCCAGGTCATCCTTCGACGCCTCGACAAACGGACGCTCGGTCAGCGGCGCATCAGTGGATCGGCGCGCGACCAACCGGCCATCGGGCAGCAAGACAATGCGGTGACTGCCAACTTCGACGTGTAGCTTGGCAACGACGGCCTTCCCGGCATCATCGGCGGTGGTCACGCGGCGGCCATCGCCCGCGCGATATGCTCCCAAAGGAATATCAAATCCGAAGTACCTGGGATCGACACGCGGAGCCGATTCCTGAGCCGGCGATTTCACCGCCGAACAGGCCCAAAACAGCGCCACAATGATCGTGGTCACGGAATTCCAAGTTAATTTGGTCAAAGGTTGCACGCATCTCTCTCCAGCGATACCAATTCGACTGTTCCAGGTTTAATGATACTGCAAGGTTCCGATTATAGCGAATCCCGCCAATGGGGAACGAATCACACCGTGGGGAAATCCGGTAATCTATATGGTCGCCGTTGTGCCAGATGATTACGATAGGAATAAGAGGAATAGTCTCAACCGCATTTCTGTCGGAGTTGATCTCTTGAATACACGATTCTTTTCCCTGGCCGTCGTGCTGCTGCTCGCTTGGACGAATCAGCTTATCAGTCAAGATCCCAAGGGGGCCGACGAGCCAAAACCGGAAACAAATCAGAACGATGCAGCGGCGGACAAGCCGGCAGACCCATCGCCCAATCCAAACGCGGGAGAACCAAGAAATCTGCATTTCAATTTCCAATTTTCGAACTGGGATCCGGTTTTGAAATGGCTCGCGAAAACGGCCGACCTTTCGCTGCAAATGGATGCGCCGCCGCCAGGCTCGTTCAATTACGTTGACCAGCGTTCCTTCACCGTCAGCGAAGCGATTGATTTGATCAACGGCGTCCTGCAATTCCGCGGTTACACGCTCGTTCGCAACCAACGAATGTTGATCGTCGTCAATCTTGAAGACGGCATCCCACCGGGCATCATCCAGACGATCACGCCCGAAGAGCTTGACGATCGTGGCAAATACGAAATAGTCAAATGCCTGTTTCCACTTGGCAATTTGACCCCCGACGATATCGAGACAGAAGTCCGGCCGCTGATCTCGGACCCGACAGCACTGAAAGTCATGCCCACGTCGCGACAAGTTTTGGTACAGGAAACGGGCGGTAATCTGCGCATGATTCGTTCTGTGTTTAGCTCGGCACAAGAAAACCGCGAGAAGATGGGCGGTGACGTGCAAAAGCACACGCTCCAGTTCATCACGTCGGATGAGGTTCTGGCAATCACCCGGCCGCTGTTGGGAATCGAAGAAGAAGAGTTTTCGCTGCCCGACGGCCAATTGAACATCGCGCTCGAGCCGCTCGGCCAACGCGTTTTCTATTCGGGCCAACCGGAGTTTGTGGAACGCTTCAAACAGATCATCGAATTGATCGACGTTGATCCCGGCATCGAAGACGGCCCGCCGCCGGAGCAAGTTCAGTTGGAAACCCACACCGTGCGAGCCGATCCGACGACGGCGTTGCAAGTGCTGCAGACGATTTTCGCGGGCCAGGAAGGCATGCGACTGGCCACCGACCCGGTGACGGGCAACATTATCGCGCTGGCCAAGCCATCACAGCACGCAACGATTCGCGGCATCCTCGGCCAGATGCAAAAAGATGCGGTCAGTTTTGATGTGATTCAACTGCGACGCTATGATCCGCAGTCGGTCGTGCTGATGTTGAACAAGTTGCTGGGCAAAGACAACGAAGAAAACGCCAACAAGGGGCCAACGTTCGACGGCGATCCGACAACGATGCAGTTGGTCGTGCGAGGCACGGCGGCCGAAATCGAACAGATCCAGGAAATGGTCAACAAGATCGATCCGCCGTTGAGTACCGACGGAGCGGATTTCCGATCGAACGTGCGACTGATTCCGCTGACGGGGCGCCAATTGACCGACGTGCTTGACATGGCGGAGTTGATGTGGCCATCGAGCAAGCGGAAGAACAAGATTCGCGTCGTGACACCGTCCGAATCGAAACCGTCGTTGGACCAACGCGGCATTCACTCTGCACCGCAGCGCAAGCTGCCAGAAATCGATCCTCCTGGCCAGAATCCAATCGAAGCGGCCCCACCCAAAAAACCAGAAGTCGAGCCGCAGCCGAAGGGCGACAAGGCGGCCGGCCGGCACAATCGTCGAATTCGCGTTCGCTTTGTTGGATTCCAAGACGTGCCAAAACAAGACGGTGAAAGTCAGCCTGCCGCCAAGCCGTCCAATGAGCCGGCCGAGAAGGAGAACAAAGATAGCGACGAAGCGAAGGCGCCAGACATCGTCATCACCATTCGATCCAACGGCATCGTAATTTCGTCCGACGACCTCGACGCGCTGGACGACTTTGAAGATTTGTTGCGATCTCTGATGAGCAGTAACACGTTTCCCGATGAACCGACCGTGTTTTATCTGAAGCATGCCAAGGCGGATGAAGCCGCCGGGTTGTTGAACAGCATCCTGGGTTTGAGCAGCGGTGGGGGCGGCGGCGGCGGCGGGCTTGGCGGTTTGCTCGGCGGAGCGGCACAGAATCTGGTCGGCGGAATGGGTGGCGATTTGCTGGGTGGATTACTCGGCGGAGCGGGCGACAGCGGAGCGTCAAGTTCGCTGCAAACCAGCGGCACGGTCAGCATCACGCCCGAAGTTCGACTGAACGCCCTCGTCGTCCAAGCAAACGCGGCCGACACCGATCTCATCGAACAACTGTTGGAAATCATCGATCAAGAAGGTCCGCCACAGGAACCAGACACTGCGGGACAGACTTATATCATCCCCGTGATCTATATGACGGCCGGCGAAATGAGCAACATCGTCAAGCAGGCGTTTCCAGAGAACATCGTCGGCGCAACGACCGGACAGCAACGGCAACCCAACCCGCAGGATTTGATTCGCGCACTCACGGGGCGAGGCCAGCGCGGTCGCGGTGAAGATTCCGTCGGCGAAGCTCGCAAAATGACCGTGGGCGTGGACGAACGCAGCAATTCGCTGGTCGTTACCGGTCCGGAACATTTGTATAAGAAAGTGCTGGCTTTGGTTGAACAACTCGATCGCGAGGGCCTCGGCACATCAGAGACGTTTACCGTTGTGCAACTCAATGGCACGGTGAATCCGGAGACACTTCGCAAGTCACTCACGTCGATCTTGGGCGACCAGGCCCAGACCAGTTCCACTTCTGCCAGCGGGAACTCCAGCCAAACATCCCCACGACCAACTTCGAATCAACAGCCCGCGCAACAGAACATCGAGGACATCCGCCGTCGAATCGAGTTCTTTCGTGCCTTGCAAGGCGGCCGCGGCCCTGGAGGGTCTCCCGGTGGAATCCCCGGCGCGGGAGGCGGCCGCGGACCTGGCGGTGGTGGATTTCGCGGTGGCGGCATACCCGGTGGCGGACGTCCAAGTGGGCGTTAGTTCGACAAGCGGATAGTCAACTACACAGAGTGTATGTTGCATTCATCAGTTGGCCGTTGGAACCAGCTATCAAAACGGCAAAGTGCCCCATTTCAAACTTCGACCCGCCTGCGGCGGGTAAGGGGGAAAGGGGTTAGGGAGATAAGTTGTAAGTTCTGGCCAGACGGAAACCGAGGCTACTGTAACGGCCGCCCGGTCGGCCGCTGTTACGGTTGGCGGATCGGACGCCCCCCGGTTGAAAGTTGAACGCCCCGCCACGCAACAAACGGTCTTCACCCTGTGCAGGCCCCATCGGATCACTGACAACTTTCGCACTGGCGTAGGGTGCGTACCAGTCCTGACACCATTCAAAAACGTTTCCGTGCATGTCGTACAAGCCCCATGGGTTGGGTAGTTTTCTACCAACACGGTGAGCGTACTCCTCGCCAACATCCCAGTAATTCTCTCGATACCAGGTGTACTGTTCCAACTTGGACGCATCATCCCCAAAGCCGTAAGCCGTCGTTGTTCCGGCACGGCAGGCGTACTCCCACTCGGCTTCCGTCGGTAAGCGATATTCTACGCCTTCCTGCTTGCTCAGTTTGCGGCAAAACGCCACCGCATCGTTCCAGTTCACATACGTCGCCGGGTAGTCAGGTCCTTCCTTCACGTTCGGCCTGCCTTGCCACGGGCGGGTCCCCATCACCTTCTCGTACTGCTGCTGCGTGATCTCGAAAACGCCCAGATGAAACGGCCTGGTGACCTTCACCTTATGCTGGGTTTCGTTGTCGTACCTGTCTGTCTCCGACTCCGGACTGCCCATCTGGAACTCACCGGCAGGAATCGGGACCAGCAGCATGCCGACGCTGTTGACGACCGGATCGCCCAAGGCAAGCTGAGCGGGTGTCATGTGTTTCTTGACCGTGGCCGCATCCGGAACCTTCTCGGCGAGTGTCTTCTCAGCGGGTGGCTTCGGAGGTGGTTTTGCAGGTTGCGTTCCTGAGTCACAACCAAGCATTGCGAACAGCAGCAGAACAAATGGCGCGGCATCGGGGATAGCCGCGGAACCTGTGCCATCGACTAACTGACCGTCTCGGATAACCATCATCCCTCGGGCAAGTTTCATGTCGAATTTCCCGCAGTGGAATTAGCCGCGAAAATCACAAAACGGCACGAAAAACTGTTTGTGGATCTTTGTGCTCATTTGTGCAATCCTGAAGTTAAAGTGTTTCGATGAATCCGTTGACCACTTGCAATGTCGTTTCGGTCCGTTCCCAATGAATCAAATGACCGCAGTCTAACACTTTGACTAGCGTACAGTTGGGAATCAACTCCGTAATTCGCTGGGCGTCGTCGTCGGGCAGCATGCCGCCGGTGTGACTGTCCGCTTGCAACAACAGGACGGGACAGTGAATCCGTTCAAGGATCTCGTTGCGATGAAAGTCCTCCAGCCAGCGGCCTTCGACGATCGGCTTGAGCACCGAGGGATCGACAGTCGTCAAGCACTTGGCGACGAATCGCAACGAGACGGGATCGCGAACGTCACCCAATCGAATCCAGCGTTCATCGCCCGGCGTGCCTATCAGCATCTCGGCCAATTGGCGCGAAAGTTCGTTGCAGTCAAAGTTGCGGCCCAGCAGCCCCTTGATGCCGCTGAACAGACTGTGAAACGACGTCTCTTTGATTCGCTCGCCCATCGTATCGAACGGCGGATCTTCCATCACAATTCCGCGGACTTTGTCAGGCAATCGTGCTGCCACAGCCGCCGCGACCATCGCTCCCAGTGAATGGCCATAAATCACCACCGGCTCTTCGACGATATCTCGCACGAATTGAACGGCGTCACGAACGAAATCGCGGACTTGATATTTCCCCGACGCCCGTTGCGATTTTCCATGGCCGCGATGGTCCATCGCAAACACTTGCCAGCGCCAGCCGAACGACGGGATCAACGGGACGTAATCTTGCCACGTGCGTAACACACCGTGAAACAGGATCAGCGGCGGTCCCGACTCCGGGCCTTCGACATAATTGAGCGACAATTGGTCGCCCACAAACATTTGTTCTTCTAACACGAGGCCCTCGAAAATGGAGGAATCTTACAATCCAGCCTTACATCATCATCAGCGTATGCCATGGGTGGGATTCGATCAATGTAACGACTGGCCAGGGCAGGGCCATTCTTTGGGCCTGGCCATTACCCACATTTTCAGGATTCATGCCACCGGCTGCCTATCGCGGATTTCGCCTTGTGCTGGGACCAGACTTGACGGGGTCGTAGTCTCGTTAGACAAGAACGGGAATGATCACGCGGCATCCGATGTCTGCCAAAGTTACCTTGAGAGCTTCAAGCATCGCATCCCCGGTGAACGTGCCGATGATGGCACCACCTGAACCGGCAAACTTTGCACTCACCCCAACACTTCGCGCACGCTCGATCATTTCCACGTGGTTGCGCGGCAATTTGCACATGGATTGCCGCAGGTCGAAATTGCGATCCATCAATGCTGCGACGGCATCCGCGTTTCCAGCTAGAATTCCTTCGCGTGCCTGACCAGCGAGGTCGGCAATTTCGGTCATGGCCGAAACGACAAGCGACTCGCCAGAGTCATATCGGTGGCGGAGATTGTTGTGGAACGTTTCTGTTGGCTCGCTGAAGTCCGTACTGTAGGCGATGTACAACGACGGCAAGCTGGACGGGGCGATTGGTTCATAGGTTCCGCAGGTGAATCCGTTGACTTCGTCGGTCGCGGCCTCGGTGAAGTCCATGAACACCGCGCCTTCATAGATTTGAATGACCCGATCTTGCAAGCCTGCCGTGATGCCCAGTTCCTGTTGCTCGACGCTTAACACCAGCGAGGGTTGCACCCGCTGCGGGATTTCGACTTGGTAGAATGTCATCAGGGCGCGAAGTGTGGCGACGATAATGGCGCTGGAGCCAGCCAATCCTACTTGGCGCGGGATGTTGCTTTCGTAGCGAACCGAGAAATTCCCATCATGCAACATGTGCCCCTGTTGGTCGCAGTATTCCACGAAACGCTTGATGGTGGCTTTGACCAGGCGGATGCCTCCGTAATAGCCGTGCAGTTCGACGTCGCGAACCAGTTCGCGCACCGACTTGAAACGCGAGTGATCTTCCTGGCTGAGCAGCAATTCGACATCTTCCCAATCATAAAGGACGACCCGAGCGCGAAAGTTTCGCACAATGATCGAAATCGTCTTGCCCTGGTAACCGTCGCTCGGATTGCCAATCAAGCCGGCTCGTGCGAACGCCTGGCCTTCGATAATGTCCATGGCTAACTCTCATCAAACTCATCAAGCAATTGCCGAAGGTGTTGGCGTAGCTCGCTACCCTCTTCCGGATCGGTCATTGCAAACTCGGTAAACGCTCGAAAGTAACTGGCAAAGTTGCCGATGTCGTAGCGCTGCTCTTGGGGCGGCAATCGCATGCCAATTCCTTTCTTGCCCGTTTTGAGCAACGAACGAATGGCGTCGGTCAACTGAATCTCGCCACCTTTGCCGGGCTGAGTCTCTGCCAACGCGTCGAAGATCGCGGGGCTGAAAACATAGCGCGCGGCAACGGCAAGATTACTTGGCGCTTCTTCGACCGTCGGTTTTTCGATAACGTCGACCAGATCGAATACTTCGTCGTCGGAACCGGGCAGCGCGATTCCGTAGCGGACGACTTCGTCGCGCGGAACTTCTTCGAACGCGATCACGACGTCTGCGCCGTTGCTGTCGAACTCGTCGGTCATGCGATGGACAATGTCGGAATTGGCATGACGGCCGATGATGGAATCGCCCAATGCGACGACAAACGACTGGCCATCAACCAGGGGCCGCGCACAGAAGATGGCGTGGCCCAAGCCGAGTTGTTCGCGCTGTCGGGTGTAAAAGTATTCGACGGGAAGCTGCTCGAACGACAGCGATCGCAACTGCTCCTCCCGACCGGTTTCGCGCAAGTACTTTGTTAGTTCGGCATTGTCGTCAAAGTGGTTTTCGATCGAAACCTTGCCCATGCCCGTGACGAACAACAGGCGGCTGATGCCTGATTTGACCAACTCTTCGACCACGTATTGAACGACCGGCTTGCGGCCCACCGGCAGCATCTCTTTTGGCTGCGATTTCGTCGCGGGCAACGTTCGCGTGCCTTGGCCGGCAACGGGGACAACTGCAAGATCAACTGGCATAAAGCAAACCTCAATGAATTCTTGAAACGGCCTATTTCGGTTTCACAATTTGCAAAGTATAGGCCGGTACGATCTGTCGAGCGATGGCAATTGCGATGTTCGTGGGACGGATTGCCTGATCCGTCTTGTGGATTGATGGCAGATTCGGCAATTCGTTCTACGCCTTGTTCGCAGTCGTCGGCGCGGTAAAATCAGAAGTTTCGTTATTGGGACGCCCGACGGATCGACGCCCTAGTCCATCTCCTTACGCATTTGACGACTAAATCGTTTTCATCATGGCTATTCTCGATTGGCTCAGCGGTCGCGTTTTTAACACCGTTCATCGCAATAATCTGGTTTACAACACCTGTTGGGAAGATCCCCGCCTGGATCGAGTCGCGCTCGAACTCGGTCCGCGGGACAACTTGCTGGTCATCACGTCGGCCGGCTGCAATGCGTTGGATTATGCTTTAACGGGCCTGAACCACGTCTACGCCGTGGACATGAACCCGCGTCAAAACGCGTTGCTGGACCTCAAGATTGCGGCAATCAAGAATCTGGACTACGAAGATTTCTTTGCCATGTTTGGTCAGGGTCGATTGCGCGGCGTGCGTCAGATTTACCGCGACACATTACGTGACAGCCTGCCATCCCGATCTCGTTCCTATTGGGATCGACGCATTGTGTTTTTTGACAGCCCGCAATGTTCGTTTTATTTCCGCGGGACATCGGGCTATTTCGCCAGAGTGTTGAACGCCTACATCGACAAAGTGATTCGCATCCGTCCATCGGTCGACGCGCTCTTGAGGACCCACAACCTCGATGAGCAGAAACAAATCTACGAAGGCCAGGTCCACGATCGCCTTTTCTCGAAGCCGATCCGTTTCGCGATGAAACGCGACACGACGCTGTCGATGGTCGGTGTTCCCAAGGCACAACGTCAACAAATTGAGAATCAGTACGATGGAGGCATCTTGCAATTCGTCGTCGATTGCGTGGTGGCCGTGTTTACTGAGATCCCTTTGATCGACAATTATTTTTGGCGTGTGTACATGACGGGTGGCTACACGCAAGAGTGCTGTCCCGAATATCTCAAGCCCGAGAACTTTGAAAAGCTTCGCGGCGGGCTGATCGATAATGTTTCGACGCACACTGATTCGGTGCAAGGATTCCTTGACAAGAACGACGTGAACATTTCACGATTTGTCTTGCTCGATCATATGGACTGGCTGTCGGACAAGTTTTTTCCTCTGTTAGAGGCGGAATGGCAATCGATCCTTTCCCGTGCGGCGTCGGCCACACGCGTGATTTGGAGAAGCGGCGGTTTGCGAACGGACTTTGTCAACGATGTGCAAGTCACGGTGAATGGTGAAGTGAAATCGCTGCCGGAGTTGTTGACGTTTCATCCCGACCTGGCCGAGGAATTGCACGCCCAGGATCGCGTTCACACCTACGGCAGTTTCTACATTGCCGATGTTGCCGCTTAACCACGAAGTTCGTCAGCAAGTGACCTAGCAAGGATTTACGATGGGCTTCGTTTCCGATTTAAAGATTCTTTATCACATGGCCTTGAAGCCCGTGCGTGGCAAAGATCATGCGGCGCGGATGGAGAGTTTCTATTCGGGACAGGCAAAGGGCTACGACGATTTCCGCAAGCGGTTGTTGCAGGGGCGGCAGGAGTTGTGGGACGTGATCGACAAGCCGGAAGGTGGCACATGGGTCGACATGGGCGGAGGCACCGGTTCGAATTTGGAGTACTTCGGCGACCAGATCCAACAACTCAAGAGGATCCACGTGGTCGATTTGTCGCCGTCGCTGTTGAAAATGGCCGAGCAGCGGGCCAAAGACAACGGTTGGACCAATGTCGAGGTGGTCGAAGCGGACGCGACGGTTTATCAGCCCCAAGGCGAATCGGCCGACGTCGTCACGTTTTCGTATTCGCTGACGATGATTCCCGACTGGTTTGCCGCCATCGAAAACGCTTTGGCCATGCTGCGTCCAGGCGGCTTGATCGGCGTCGTCGACTTTTACGTGTCGAGAAAATTTCCCGGCGACGGTCGCAAACGACACGGTTGGTTTACGCGATCATACTGGCCGGTCCATTTTGCTACGGACAACGTGTTTCCCTCGCCGGACCATGTTCCCTTTCTGCACCGACATTTTGAGCCCGTGCATTTCGAAGAAAGCAAGTGCAAAATACCATACATTCCTTTCGTGCGGATGCCATATTATTCGTTCGTCGGTCGCAAACACGATGACGACCAGTAAGTGCTAGCACTTTCGCAGCACAGGCTGCCAGCCTGTTTCCGCCGGGATTCGAGACAGCCAAGCTGGCTGTGCTACGGGTTTCGCGTCAAGCATACGAATTGGATAGCCGCTTGTTCGCGATCCGCTAGCGGTTATGATGAACGCATCGGAATCTTGTTGCTCATTCTAGATCATTCACGGACGTTTCACGGAAGGTATTTCTCATGTCGACTGGCTACGACGTCGAACCACAGCAGCGTCGCGCGAAGGTTTCGTCGGAAATTCTCGACCGGGAGCCGCCTTTTAATCTCGAAGCCGAAGCCGGCGTGTTGGGCAGCATTTTGTTGTTGCCGGACGTTTGTGACGATGTGGCGTTGATCTTGCGGGCGGACGATTTCTATGACGATGCCAACCGCAAGCTGTTCTTTCACATGTTGGACATGCACGATTCGGGCCGGAAGATCGACATCACGTTGTTGGTCGAGCGGCTGAAGTCGGCGGGCGATTTTGAGATGATCGGGGGAGCGGCGTATTTGGGGCGAGTGAGCAACTCGGTCGCCAATGCTGCCCATGCGACTTACTACGCCAACATCGTTCGCCAAAAGGCGACGTATCGTTCGCTGATCGAGGCCTCGACGGAAATCCTCCGCGACGCCTACGAAGAAAGCGGCGATGCCCGTGAGATGCTCAGCCTGGCCGAGCAACGCATCTTCAGCATTTTGGACAACCGCGGCGAAAGCAGTGTCTCAGACATTCGCGAGATCCTGCACGAAGCCATGGACCGGCTGGACGCTCGCATGCGTGGTGAGCACACGTCTGGCGGGGTGGATTCCGGTTTCACCGATCTCGACCGATTGTGCGGTGGATTGCACAATTCGGAGCTGATCATTTTGGCTGCTCGACCCAGTATGGGGAAAACCGCATTCGCGCTAAACATCGCCGAGTACACTTCGACGGAACTGATGGTCCCGACGCTGTTTGTCAGCTTGGAAATGTCATCCATCGAATTGGCGGACCGGCTGTTGTGTTCCAAGGCACGCGTCAACGGCCATCGACTTCGCAACGGCACGATCTCCAACGACGAACGTCGCAAACTGGTCGAGATGGCGTCCGTGATCAGTCAATCGCCTCTGTTTGTCGACGACTCACCGAGCCGAACGGTGACAGAGATCGCCGCTGCCGCCAGACGCATTCGACGGCGCGAAGAGCGATTGGGTTTGATCGTGATTGACTATTTGCAATTGATCGAGCCGGATAATTCGAAAGATCCACGGCAAGAGCAAGTTGCCAAAATCGCCAGACGTCTGAAAGGTCTGGCGCGTGAAATGAAGGTTCCGGTATTGTGTCTTGCTCAGTTGAATCGCCAAGCCGAAGACGGCAAGGACCACGTTCCCAAGCTAAGTCATCTCCGCGAGTCAGGTGCCATCGAGCAAGACGCGGACGTCGTCATGTTCGTGCACCGCGAAGAATACTATCGCCGCGGCGAAGAGCAAGAACAAATGGCTGGCCAGGCGGAAATTCACATCTCCAAGCAACGAAACGGCCCCGTCGGCAAAATCGACCTCGTGTGGAAAAAAGAGTACACGCGTTTCGAGGATAAGGCACCCGAACGGCACTCCGAGTTTGACGATTACGCTGCGTCATCGTCCGAGTTCGTTTGACTTTTCACGGCTAGCGTTCAAGAATCACGGGTATGACGATCAAACACCGTGCGCTCGACCGCGACGCCGAAGAGTATCTGATCCACGACGAAGAGACGCCGTGTCCTTATCTGAATGACTTGGTTGCTAGAATGCCGTTGCGTATGCCAACGACCACCTTGTCGCCCGAACAGTTCGACACACGGTTGTCCGAGGGTGATCGCCGCAGCGGCCCGTTTCTTTATCGCACGAACTGCCCCACGTGTCAGGCGTGCGAGGCCATTCGCATTGATGTGCCTCGGTTCCAAGCCAACAAAACCCAACACCGTGTGCTGCGTCGCGGCGACAAACAATTGTCCGTGCGCATTGGCCAGCCGGTCGTGGATCAACAGCGCGTCGACATGTTTAACGCCCACCGTCACGTCCGAGGTCTTGTCGGCCTCGATCGCGAAATCGACGAGCAAGGTTACTCCGCTTTTCTCGTACAGACTTGTTGTGAAACGCTGGAGATTTGCTATCACCTTGATCAGCAGTTAGTTGCTGTCGCGATCTTTGACTGCGGACGCGATGCTATCTCTGCTGTCTATTGTTTTTTTGACCCACGATTCAGTCGTCTGAGTTTGGGAACGTATTCGGTTTTGAAGCAAATTGAATTCTGTCGGCAGTGGAAAAAACGCTACGTTTACTTGGGATATTATGTCCGCGAGTCGCGCCACATGTCCTACAAGGCGCGTTTCCTGCCGCACGAGCGTTTGATCGAAGGATGCTGGCAGAAGTTCGATCCAACATGAATCAACGATCGACGGTGAATTCATCAACAATGCACGGGCGTCGAGACGATAAATAGGTGCACTCCAACGAGTTATCAGTTTCAAAAAGGGGTCAGGTACCTTTGTGCCAAGCACCCTACGGGCCGTTCCGGCAAAGGTACCTGACCCCTTTTTAGAACCGAACTCACCTTGTTCATGACCCGCAGTTCTTGTATTTGTACGCGATCTTGTAGGGAAATCTTCCTGCGGAGAACCACTTTTCTCAGCAACGCGTACAGCAACTATTGGGCGTCTTGAACGGACTTCTCGACTACAAACCATTGACGATTCGTAAGGAAGCGAGTTAGTTAATGCCTCACACGAAAACAACAAATCGTATGCGCATGGCAGCGCATGTGTTGCTGGTCGCCGCTTGCCTATCGAGCCACGGCTTCACTTTTGCACAACAGGGACGGCCGATTGGTCGTTCGCCGCTGGAAGAGATTCCACCCGGCCAACGCTTTCCCGAGATTCGACCGCCGAGCTCAAACCCACGGTCGTCTCAAGCTGCCGGACTGCTCGTGGCCGGAGTGCGGATTACGGGCAATCGCGCGATCTCCAGTCACAAAGTGCAGTCCTATCTCAAGACGCGCGTCGACCGGGCCTTCGATCCAGAAACGATTCAGGCGGATGTCCGCGAGCTAATCAAGTCGGGGCTGTTTCGCGACGTTCGTACCTACACGCAAGATACGCCGCAAGGCGTCGTGGTGACGTTTGAGGTTTTCGAGTTGCCGATGATTCAATACATCCGTTTCCTGGGCAACCGCCAGATGACGGACCGCAAACTGGCCAAAGAAGTGGAATTGGAAGTTGGCCAAGCGCTCAGCCCGTTTCGAGTCAACGAAGCACGGCGAAAGATCGAAGAATACTATCGCTCCAACGGCCACCCCAAGACACAGGTTTCGGTCTTCGAAGGAAACCGACAAGGCGACGCCGGAGTCGTCTTCGTGATCAGCGAAGACTATTTGCAGAAGATCTGGCACGTTGAGTTCAAAGGCAACACGATTGCCAGCGACGGGCGGCTCAAAACACAAATCAAATCCAAGCCCGGTTTCATGAAACAATTTTTTGGTGGCAAAGTCGATCGCCGCCAAATCGAAGAGGACGTCCAGCGACTGACCGCATACTATCGCGGGCTGGGCTATTTCAACGCCAAGATCGGCCGCGAGCTGCGATTCTATCCATCGGGCAAGTGGGTCGATATCGTCTTTGTGATCAACGAAGGCCCCCAATATGCCATTCGCAACGTTTCGGTGATTGGAAATCAGAAATTCGACACCAACGACCTGATCAGTCGCTTGCTGCTCAAATCGGGCAACAACTTTAACGCGACCAAGATGCAGGTGGATGAAAACTCGTTGCGCGACATCTACGGCGGTCAAGGATACATTTTTGCCGACATTCGGGCCGACGTGCGGTTCCTCGAAGAGCCCGGTGGATTGGACCTGGTCTACAACATCAAAGAGGGTGAGCAATATCGCGTGGGCAAGATCAACATCAAGATCGCGGGTGACTATCCTCACACGAAGCAAGATGTCGTCCTGAATCGCATCTCGTTGCGGCCTGGTGACATCATCGATATTCGAGAGATTCGCAACAGCCGCCGACGTCTGATGGCATCCCAGCTATTTGTCAATGAACCACACCGCGGTGTGTCACCCGAAATCACGGTTCTTCCGCCGGACCTGCAAAAGCAGGCCGGTGCTCTGGCTCGCAACGCGGGTGGAGCGCAACGAACAACGACCCAATTCCGCGGTCAAAGTCCGGATCCTGGATTTCGCTTGATCGATCTCGACGTCTGGCTAACACCGAAACGAAACTGGTAAATTACTTGCAAGACCGACAACCACAATCCCCGAGCCATCCGAGACCAGCCGCACTTGTCCTGTCGCTAGGATTGTGTTGCGCGATTCTAGCTGGTTGCGTGAATCCAAACAGGCACGGGCCTCCAACCATTGCACCGCCGCCGGCGAACGTACACTTTCCATCGGCCTCGCAGCAACCAGCTTCCAGCCAGAACATCGCTACGCCGGTCGAATTCCGTGGCCAAAATGCTGGCTTCCCAACCGGTCCATCGGCGACGACGAACTTTAATCAGCCGGCGAACAATTTTCCGGCGCCGGGCGCCACCAATGCTCAGGCTCCGATTGGCAGCGGAGCGCAGAACCATGCTTTGCCACCACCCAGCCAACCGTTTGGACAACCCAGCACCGCGCCGTCAGGTCAAATCCCCTTTGCCCCACCGCCAACTCCTGGAGTTCCTTACTCGACCATTCCCTACGGCTCGCCAGAAGTGTTGCCACCACCCGGCGTAAATCAACCGCCCGAAGTGGAACTGGGGCTGCCACCCAACTTCGCGGACATCGAAGCCGTGGTCGAAGAAGCTCGCACTGGTCGATTCATGTTCGGCGTGGGCATCAATTCCAGTGCCGGCGTCACGGGGCAGATCGTCTTGGACGAACGAAACTTCGATTTGTTTCGCCTGCCGACAAGCTGGCAGGACGTCACCGAGGGCCGAGCGTTTCGCGGAGCCGGCCAGGGTTTTCGCATCGAAGCGCTCCCCGGTTCGATCGTCCAGCGATACATGGTCAGTTTCACGGAACCATATCTGTATAGCACACCGATCAGTCTGAGTGTGAGCGGCTTCTTTTTCGATCGAAACTTCTTCGACTGGGACGAACAGCGTTTGGGTGGCCGAGTGGCGTTGGGATATCGGTTGACGCACGATTTGTCGGTCAGCATCGGTTCGCGATTCGAAGAAGTCAAAGTTCACAATCCACGAGTCAACGGCGTCGCGGAATTGGACCAGGTCCTAGGCGACAACGATCTATACGGTCCACAAATCACGTTGACACACGACACGCGCGACCAGCCGTTTGCCGCCACCGAAGGCCACTACATCGAAATGAGCTACCAGCAGGTGTTCGGCTCGTTTGACTATCCCCGTGCCGACGTCGACTTGCGTCGTTACCATTTAATCTACGAACGTCCGGATAGTTCCGGCCGCCACACCTTTTCGTACGGTTTCCGGTTCGGTTTCTCGGGGGCACAAACCCCAGTCTACGACAACTACTTCGCGGGCGGATTTTCGACCATGCGGGGGTTCGACTTCCGCGGTGCGTCGCCCGTCAGCGGCGGTATAACCGTCGGCGGCGAATATCGGATGTTGGGCAGCGTCGAGTACACGTTCCCGTTTACGGCCGACGACATGTTGAAGGGCGTTGTCTTTTGCGACTTCGGCACGGTGGAAGAGAAGATCGAAATCAACGCAGAAGATTTTCGCGTTGCTCCCGGATTTGGCTTCCGGCTGTTCATTCCCGCCATGGGACCGGCCCCGTTGGCGTTCGATTTTGCCTTCCCCATCACGTCAGAATCTACTGACCAAGAAGAAATCTTCAGTTTCTTCATCGGCATCGGGCGACTCTAAGACAACTTTCGAAGCCGAAGTTTCAGATCCCTTGCTTGAATCAGCCGCTCGCGGAATACTAGGATAGGTAATAAGCGAGAGGGACATCACAAAGTGTGTGTGACAAACGGCGTAACGCTTGTTGAGGTGTTCTCCCGCGAGGGTTTCATATGTGCAAGGATTCTGGATGACCGCGACTCAGTTCAATTGCCCCCATTGTTCAGGGGCATTTCAAATCGATCCCTCGATGGCGGGAGCACAGGTCGCCTGTCCAATGTGTCAAGGAGTCGTGCAACTGCCTGAAATGTCAGTGGGTGCATCCGCTCCGCCACCACTCAGCCCACCACCACCCAGCCCACCACCACCCAGCCCACCACCACCCAGCCCACCATCTCCGCCTGAACCACAGCCGCCATCCCCACCTGCGCCACAGCCGGCGTCCGATTCTCAGTTGAGTTGCCCATTATGCTCGGGCGTCTTTCAGATCTCCGTGGAGATGGCCGGCCAAACGGTGGCATGCCCACATTGTCAGGGACACATCGTAGTGCCAGGCGCAAGTGATTCGGCTCCATCGACAGCGCCGCCGCCGACTCCACCAAGTCCACCTGCGGACAACTTGCTACCGCCTGGTATGGCTCCGCCCTCGCCGGAAAGCCGCTCAGCGCCGCCTGATGTAAGTCCACCGACGACACCGGTTGCGCCAACGCCACCACAAACTTCCAGCGCTTCCAATGACTTGTCGCCGCCTGACGTCGAACCTAGTGAGCCAACTGCGCAGCAGGATAGCGCCCCGCAAGCACCAATCAGCGCGGCGGCAGACGAAATGCTCCCTCCGGGTGCCGCGCCCCAGCCCGGTTCGCCCGCGAGTCCGTCTCCTCCAACCCCGCCCGCCGACAGTCTATTACCGCCAGGCACGTCGCCATCACCTTCCCTGGCGAGCGATGCACCACCGTCGCAGCCATCTGCTTCCTCGAAAGCTGATTCACTTCTGCCACCGGGCGCCACGAGCGAATCACCAACAACGACCGAATCCTCGGCTCCGTCGCCGGTGGAGTCGCTTCTTCCGCCAGGCGCGCCAGCAGCGTCGCCAAGTTCCATTTCGTCGAAAAAACAATCCAAGGCCGACTCGCTGTTGCCGCCGGGCGCTGCATCCACCGCCGCGCCGGAAGAAGGACAGCAAGTCGCGCTGCCCAACAAGCAAGAAGACGACGCGAAAAAAGGTTCGCCCG
Organism: uncultured Pirellulaceae bacterium; assembly: GCA_964343305.1. Lineage (GTDB taxonomy): Bacteria > Planctomycetota > Planctomycetia > Pirellulales > Pirellulaceae > CAYFJO01. Next base: position 19,567 of record CAYFJO010000017.1, read on the forward strand.
ACGCCTTTGTCATCCAAGACGAAGACGGTTCGTTGGTGACTGTCCATGAGCCAAAGAAAACCGTCCGTCGCGGCAACACAGAACTGGAATTGAAGCCGGTCTCAAAAGAAGAAAAGGACCGCCGCCGCTCACTGACCAACCTGATCGTGTGGGGTTTCTGCGCGCTGGTCCTTGGCGTGGTCGTCTATGTGTTGATTATGGTCAGCTAGTGCGTTGTCGCGGCTATTCGCCGCCACTCAGTTCGCGTCCGATCGCGAGAATCTCTTCCGCGTCCAACACCTGGTCGTTCGCCTCAAAGAGTTTTTTGATGGCCGCCTTGTGGATTTTCATTTTGGTGCCACCCACACCGATCGCACCATAACATGCGACCCCACCGCGTTCGACCGCTTTGTCGGTGATTTCAATCGACTCGATTCCAACCGGCGGCACGGCGTTCAAATCAATCGCGACCTTGACGCCAGCCAGCACATCTTTGGACATCAGTTGCACACCCGCAGCCCCCGCCGCGACCACGCCCTGAACGCCTTCGATGGCACGTCGTGTGTCGTCTTCCGAAGCGGTCGCCACCGCTTGCAGATTCGCAGCGCCCGCAGTTGCCGTAACTGCATCGCACACGGCTTGTGCTCGCGTCAGATTTCGCGACGCCACGCGAACTTGCGTGCCTTCGCGAGCCAATAGCCGCACGACACGCTGGCCAACCGGCCCCGTTGCGGCCAATACAAGCACCGCCGCATCACGCAGCGGCAAATGTTTCTCGACCGCCAACACGGCCGCCGCGGCGGTCGTGTTCGCCCCGTTGGCATCCATCATGACGGAGACCCGCATCAGTCCGAAAAAACAATCCGTAACCTTTTTCAGCAGAACATCTCCGGCCTCGACATCCGAGCCGCCGACAAAGACTGCCGTGTTGTGCAAATCCGCGGGACCGCGCGTGAACATGGCACCATGAACCAGATGGCGAACCTGCTCAGGCTCAACGGCCTGATGTCGAAACAAATGATCGACGCCGGAATCAACCGCAACCACCGAATCGAATACGCTGGCGTGCGCATCACCATCCAATTGCACTAAGATTCTTGGTTTGGACATGACTAGCCACCACTAAAAAACCCACCGAAATCGCAAGCGAAGCCGGTGGGCTTGAAATACACCGTAGCGGAAGTCGCTAAGACTTCCGAGAAACAAACGAAGACTGAACTCTTGGCGAGTTCAGCTACGAAAAACTTAGAATCCACGGAACGGATGTGCCGCTTCCTCTTTGCCAGCAATCATTTCGTCGACGGTCGGCTTGCCGCCCATTGCGTTGGCGATTGCCATCTTGGTTGCTTCATAGTTGTAGTCGTAAATCTTCTTGTCATCTTCCGCGGCCTTGTGAATGAAGACGCCGCAAACGATGACCAGATCTTCACACTGATCCTTCGGAATCACGCCGTCGGCAACCGAGTCGGCGACCGCCTTGGCAACCGCGGCTTGAGCGGGACCAAACATCTGCACCGCTTGTTTGAGACCGTCCATCGTAAACTTGGTGATCATCACCGTCGCAGGCTTGACCGCCAGGTTCGGCGTCAAAACCGCCAACAAGTTCGTGTGACCTTTGCTCTGGCGAGCCAAGGCGTTTGCGAACGCAGTGCCAACTGGACCATCTTTGTTGCCGATCAAAAGATCGATATGAGCAATTTCATTTCCTTCGCCTGTGAGGGCTTCGCCAATGTACATCGACATCAATGTTTCTCCGTTTAGGTGCCTGAAATGTTGGTTTGATTTGAGATGATAAAGTTCCGTCAGCGTAGCAAACCGGCGCGCAAATGCAACTACCCACTGGCGGCGAATCTTTTTACGTTAGGACTATGAAACCGCCGCTTTTGATTGTTGGTGCCAGCGCCCGGTCGGCCGCTCATTCGGCTCGCCGAGCGGGTTTCATGCCGTTGGCCGCCGATCTGTTTGGCGATGTCGACCTCGTCCTGAAGGCTATAACCCGAAAGGTTGAAGACTATCCGGCTGGCGTCCTGTCGGAGACAAAACACTTCCCCAACGCTCCTTGGATGTACACCGGAGCCATGGAGAACTATCCCGAGGTGATCGACCCGTTGTCGAGAGAACGCCGGCTGCTGGGCAACGACACGAGCGTCTTGAGCGGCGTTCGAAATCCAGCGCATGTGGCCACCGTTCTGACTGACCGCAGCCTTCCCAGTCCCGAGGTTTTCACGCCAGACGATCTACGGCCTGTTCGCGGTGACTGGTTGTGCAAACCGCTCAAATCATCGGGTGGACTGCGCATCACGAAGTGCGAATGGAACAGTGCTTCCGATCCACGCCCTGGGATCGTCGATGGTTGCTACTTTCAAGAGTTCGTCGAAGGTGTGTCTCACGGCGCCGTCTTTGTCGGTGACACGAAGCGTGCCGTGTTGCTTGGAGTCACGCAGCAATTCACCGACCTCGATTGGCTTGGCTCACAGGGGGTTGTTTACCAAGGTTCCTTTGGACCGGTCGAGCTTCCCGATTCGAGCATGGCCCAGTTGCAGCAAATTGGAAGTTGCCTGGCCGAACGATTCGGCCTCGTGGGGTTGTTTGGAATCGACTTCGTGTTGCAAGGCGACGAGGTGTGGACGGTGGAAGTGAACCCGCGCTACACGGCGACCGTCGAAATCTTGGAGCAGGCGCTTGCCTTGAATGCGATCACAATGCATGTGCAAGCATGCACCGAAGGGGTGCTTGGCGCGCCGCGTCCGCAGAAAAGCGCACCGACGCAAATCGGCAAGGTCATCAAGTGCGCTGCCGAGGACCTCATCGTGACGCCTCAAGCGGTTGAATTCGCAGTCGACTTCAATCGCAACCGCACGTGGCCAACGTACGCAGACATTCCGTTTCCGGACAGCCACATCCGAGCCGGTCAGCCGATCGCCAGCGTTCTGGCCACGGGCAAGTCGCAGCAGGAGTTGGAACACAAGTTGCGAAGAGCTTGGAATGCATTTCAACAGCGACTTGAGTGACGTTGCCTGAAAAGGACGATTACGAAACGCCTGCCGGGTTAAAATAATCCGGCTCGCTGCCTTCCTTCCATTTGATATTGCAACCGATGCTTGGCGTCTGATCGTCGGGAGCGGGCTCGCCCGACAGAATCGCATCAACCGCTCTCCGCAAATCTTCACCCGTCACGGGAATCTCCGAGTTTGGCCGGCTGGAATCGAATTGCCCTCGATACGCAAGCTTCTGTTGCTTGTCAAAGACAAAGAAATCCGGCGTGCAAGCCGCCCGGTAGTCGATCGCCACTTCCTGCGTCTCATCGTACAAATAGGGAAACGAATAACCGCGTTGCTCGACTTCGTGAACCATTTGTTCGGGCGAATCTTCGGGATGCGAACTGACATCGTTGGAACTGATCGCCGCGATGGCCGCCCCCTTCGCTTGATACTCGGCAGCGAAAGTGGCCAAATCCGCGGCCAGATGTTTGACAAAGGGACAGTGATTGCACATGAAAATCACGACCAACGCCGGGGCATTCGTAAAGTCGGACAACGACACTATTTTGCCATCTACGTTCGGCAAAGAAAAATCAGGAGCTTGCGTACCCAGCGGTAACATCGTGCTGGCAGTTTTCACCATGACTCTATTCTCCGTGTATTCAACAATTGGATTTGTGAATCGCCCAGTGTAACGGCTTACAATTCCGATCTCCAGCCGTCACGACTTCGTCCGAAATCGTGATTACTTTCCCAACAAAATCTCCGCCAATTCACCCTCTGTCGGCAATCGACGGACGCCTTCGTTAAGCCTGCCGTTCATGATCTTGCACGAGTTGATGTCGGAATGAATGTCGTTCAAGCCCAACACATGGCTGATCTCGTGCACCTCAACGGTCAGCAGATCCAGTTGTCCGGCCGCCACCAAACCTTCTTGGCAAGCGGTATCAAACGCTTCATTGTCGTAAGGCGTGAGATCAACAAACCAACCATGTCCCGCCGCGACATCGTCGATCGCGATCGCCGTGTCGGCCGATTGACCAAGCCACGTCGTGATAGAGGGCAACACAACGATCGGCGCCAAATCTTCTTGCTTGAGCGCTGGCAGCGCAACAAACACGACCGACCCGTCGGATGCCGCGGACGCTTGGTTATCAACCTGGCTGTGAGTGGCCAACAACGGCGTCGTCCATGTTCCGATGATGATCTGATCGCTGGGAATGCCAAAAATGGTACGCAAATCGCCGCCTGCCGTACCTGAATAGATGCCATCGCTGTTACCATCTCGAAAGATCGTACTGCCGCGTCGAACGCCCAGGTCGATTGTGCCGTTGCCGTCCCAATCACCGAGAAGGAGAACATCCAACGAACTGCCAAAATTGGTACGCAAGTCGCCACCAGCCGGACCGGAATAGATGCCGTCGCTGTTACCGTCCCGGAAATACGTCGCGCCACGACGCAAACCCCAGTCATCGGTGCCATCGCCGTCGAAATCTCCGACGAACGGCACGTCGCTGCTGGTGCCAACTTGGACCAGCCGATCACCACCGGTGACTCCGTCCCAATCGCCGTTGCCGTTCAGGTCAAAATAGAACCTGTCACCGCGGCGAACGCCATAGTCATCCCTGCCGTCGCCGTTCCAATCGCCGACCAGGAGCGTGTCTGAGGCCATCCCGAAGGAGTTCAACTGGTCACCACCGGAGACGCCGTCCCATAAGCCGTTCCCGTTGCAATCGCGGTAAACCAGTGCGCCGCGACGAACACCAACATCGTCTCGGCCGTCGCCGTCCCAGTCGCCGACGACAAGTTGGTCGCTGGCCGCTCCGAACGTGCTGGAGAAGTCACCGCCCGCCGTGGCGTCCCAAACACCGTTGCTGTTGCCGTCGCGATAAATCGTGCTGCCGCGGCGGACTGCAATGTCGTCCGTGCCGTCGCCGTCCCAGTCGCCAATGAAGACTTCGTCAGTCGGCGCACCAAACAAGCTGAAAAGATCGACGCCGGCACCATCCCAGGCGCCGTTGCGATTGGCATCTCGATAGATACTGCTGCCGCGGCGGACGCCGATGTCGCTGATTGTGGGCGGTTTGTGGACGGTTTGTGGACGGTCAGCGCAAATTTGTCAAAGTCGATCCCGTTACCGTCAGTCGTCGCAAGACGGAAGGACAGCTCGTGCAACCCTGGCGGCAACTCGCCCAGATCGATCGCTGGTGTTGTGGTAAAGGTCGACCACGAGTTGGTATCGTCGGTGAGAAAACTGGCCACGGGATTACCGTCGATCAAAACGTCGATGTTGTCGCCCACTCCGGTGTCGTCATTGCTGTATGTGACTTGAATCGAGGCGCGGCCCGCGATTGGGATCGGCAGCGGGTACGTGAGCGAGTCTCCGACGGTATCGACGTGCCACGTGTTGGCGGTGATTCGAACCTCTCCCGCCAGCATGGTGCCATTCAGGACGCCGCCGCTGGCATTTTCGCGAGACGCGGCCACTCCCGGCGCGTTGACCGCCACGGCCTCCATCTCGCGCTCGTTGAGCAGTGTCCAGTAGGCATTTAGCGCGTTGCGCCAGGCGGTCGTGTCGCGCAGAAGTTCTTCGTAAAAGTCGCCACCCAGTTTGTATTGCAGCAGCGACGTGGCAAGTTCAGTGTTTTCCAGGAAGCCCCACAGTGGCGTCAAGTTGATCACTCCGGCGCCCAAATCGATCGCGTTGGGCAGACCATAGGTCGCGTGGTACTTGCCCGCCGTCGTAGCCGCGTCAATGGCGTCTTCCAGATTGTCCACCGAGCGATCGCTATAAGCTTGTAAGCCGGCCAAAGGCGATTTTCCCAGTGCGCCAGCGACCATGCCCGCGGCCACTGTCACCAGTACTTTACTGTCGCGATCGGGGTTGGAGGCGTTCTCCGACGGAGACAACGCCAGCCGTCGGAACCCGCCGTTGCCGTCGGCTACGCCCGTCGCTCCGAAGGCCGGCAAACCGCTGCCAATGCCTTGGACTACGTCGCGATGAGCGGCCACGGAAGCCAGCAGCGTGCCTTGCCCGAAGATCGTTCCCAATTCGCTAGCCAGCAGAGGCGTCGCGCCGACCAATTCCAACGCGGTGCCGTCGAACGGTACGCGCTCGATCAGCGAACCATTGGGACTCGAGCCGATCTTGGAGTTGTTTATCGCGGTGGTGACGATGCTGTTGAATTCGGTCTTCGTCAGATCGCCGTTCGCCATTGCTACGACGGCGGCTGATCGCGTTTCCGTCGTGATGCGGTCGAAGCTGTCGCCCGATGCGGGCGTCGGCGGCGTCGACTGACCGCCGATTCGTAAGTTTGTGCCGTCGAACCACATGCGGAAGTCCATCTGAGCCAACAGGGAATTGATCCTGGCGGCAAGGGCCGCGAATTGCGATTGGCTGATGCTGCCGTCCAAGTCCGCGGACTTCAGGCCGCTTAGATAGTTGCTGGTTGCTCGCAGTGCGGCGAACAGTTCAGCATTGTCGATCAGCGGTATCACTTTCTCGGAAGGCATGCCGAGCGGCTGCGCGGTCAGCGTGCCATACCATTGGTACAGTGCCTTGCCTTGTGTGGTCGGGTCCGTGTAGATGCGAGTGTCGTCGCCAAAGATCGTTTCGAGCTTGCCGGTCGTGGCGCTGATCGCGGCGTGGAGTTCAGTGTCGGACAATCCCTCGGTGAAGTCCGTCTTCAGCTTGAGATAAGCATGCGAGCCAATCTCGGCCAGCAGTCCGAAACCGACTTGGCCCGGTACCCATTGCCTCTGCCCCGCCGGCACGGTTCCCAGACCGAGTTGGTCCAAGCCGGCGGCGTTTGCTTCGTTGACGGGCAAACCGCCGGTCACGATCGGGTCGTTCATCCGCCGCAGCACGGTCATCGACCGCCGCAACACTTCGTCGATGCGGTTGTAGCTGCCCGCGTAGATATCGGCCAAGTCGTTGATAACAGCCTTGGGCGTACCGTTGCTTGTGAAAAGTCCCCAGCCTGGGCCCAGCGTGCCGAAAGGTGATGGTTCGCTTTTCCACGGTTGATCGAACGATTCGCCCCACACGAACGTCACCGGTGTATTCTGGGCCAAGGCCGAAAAGAACGACTTCTGATTTGCCTCGGTCGCCGCCGCGTTGCCACTGGTCGAATACCACGCTTCCTTCACGAAGATCGAGCGGTCGGGCCGCAGGTTTTCGAGTGCCACGAATTCATTCGATACGGCCTGTGCCATCCCCAGCGGGTCGCTAAGGTCGAGCGAAGCGTTGAACCAGGGCTGGATGTTGACGGTCGCGAAGTCGCCCAAGTCCAGCAGCGTCGGATCGGACATCGCCTGGCCGCCGGTTTCGGTGGTGCTGACAGGCTTCAGCGTGTTGGTCTGGAACCAGGCGATTTCCTCTTCCAGCCGCGGACGCGTATATCGCCCACTCAGCAGCCCTTCGTTGCCGACAATAAAGGCATCGATGAACTCCAGTTCTTCCAGCGCCGCCGTCTTCTCGCGAGCCAATTGAGCGTCGTCGAACCAAAACGCGCCGGCGATGACCTGATTGAAGCCGAGTTGCTTGGCAATCCGGGGCACTTCCTGCAACGGGCCATCCATCGAGTAGGTGACGAGGCCGCGGAAGCCGGCTTGGTACATCTGGTCCAGGTCTTCGGTGATGTGTGTCTCGGTCAGTGCAGCGAGATCATCGGGGTCATACGGCTGGCTGGGCGAACAGGTGATCCAGTTGCGGCAATCGCCGAGCGCCGCCACAATTGGCCCCGTCGGCACGCAGGGGGCCAGTAGCTGACGCGCTTCGAGTGGTTCCACCGCGAGCCGCCGGCGCTGGGGAAATTGCCGGCGATTGGCCTTCTTCTTAAGTTGCCTTATCAGACATCTGGGCCATGCTGGGCGCTCGGAATTCGTGGCCTTCGGGCGCATGGTGCTTCTCCTGCCATAACGGTGCGAAACAAGTCTGCGCATCGTTTCGCCTGGCGGCCGAATTTGGGGAGTGAGGGTGATTCATTGTATCGTCTACACGACGCCGCTGAAATCCAAAGGGCAGTTTCGAATACGGGGAACTTGTTACAGAGGCTGTCGATGGAAAGAAACACCCACCCACTCAATTAACAACGGCTGTTGGAATCGTTTTGCAAGACGCGTGAAGCGGCGAAACCAAAGAAGTTGTAGGTGGCCGAGCTGCGCCGCCTCGGTGCATCGCGCGATTAGCGTTTCGTCGGCTGAGTCTTTGGACTCGGTCGATCTCCAGCCAGTCATCCATGGATTCCAAACAGACGCTTCGCATTGTCCGTTGTCAGTCACGAAAACGTGTCAACATTGACGCCGCGCACGTCAGCGAGGCATTCGGCGGTGTGGACAATCAGTGCCGGCTCGTTGGAACAGCCAAGGAATTGGGATCGAGTCATTCGCGAGTAGCGAAGGTGGAAGCAGTGGACGCGACAGTGTCGACGGAATTGCTGGTTCGATCTCTGTTGGCCGTGGGGGCCAGCCGGCAGGAAGTAAGTCGTATCATTGGAAGAAAGACGGCAGTGCCAGCCGCCAAAACGATCGTGGGAAGCGGCTCGTGTGGCTCCTTCTGGCCAACTGTGGAAACACGATAGGTTGCCGGCGATCTTCATGAGTGCGTTCATGGAACGGCAGTTTGTGGTTGTTCGTGGTGGCTGGGACGTGGTAGCCTACTATAAGTGCCGGACTCAAAAGAAGTGCTCTCACCCTAAGCGCACCATGCACCGCTCCATCGATATCGACGACTTCATCTTCACCGGCAAAGGGATGCTCCGCCTTCAGAACCATAAGACAGAGATTAAAGACGTCTACAACAATAAGGCCGACTACCACCAACTTATCAAGGACTTCCAGAACGAAATCAACGACCTGCAGCGAGTGATGTATGCGCACGACCGTCACAGCCTCCTGCTGATCTTCCAGGCGATGGATGCGGCGGGCAAGGACGGGACGATTCGGACCATCATGTCAGGAGTGAACGCGCATGGGCTCGCCGTGCACGCCTTCAAACGCCCCAGCGACGAGGAGCTTGACCACGACTTCCTCTGGAGGACAAGCAAACGGCTCCCACAACGAGGTCGGATCGGAATTTTTAACCGCTCGTATTACGAGGAGGTGCTGGTGGTGCGGGTTCACCCGGAGGTCCTGCGGTCTGGCCAGAAGCTGCCAACCGAGCGAACCGAGAACCTGGCTGAGGTCTGGGAGCAGCGTTACGAGTCGATCCGCGATTTCGAAAAGCATCTCTCGCGAAACGGGACGCGCGTGCTAAAATTCTTCCTGCACCTCGGCCGCGACGAACAGCGCGATCGTTTCCTGGCCCGGATCGACGAACCAGAGAAGAACTGGAAGTTCTCCGAGGCGGACGTGAAGGAGCGTGGGTACTGGGATCAATACCAGGAAGCCTACGAGGACGCGATCAATGCGACTGCCACAAAGCACTCACCCTGGTTCATCGTCCCGGCGGATGACAAGAAGAACATGCGCCTGATCGTGGCGCAGATCGTTCTCGAGCAACTGCGGGCGCTCGACATGCACTACCCAGAAGTCACCGCCGCGCGCCGTGAGGAAATGCAGTGCTACCGGGAGCGATTGCAGGAAGACTGATAGGGGCGGCGACCAGGAGGTCACACCTTGATACCAAACAGCCGCCGGGCATTGTACGTCGTCAATTGCGAAAACGTCTCGAGGTCAACCCCACGAACTCGGGCCAGGCATTCGGCCGTGTGGACAATCAAAGCTGGCTCGTTGGGACGTTGGCCGCGTTTGGGATGCGGAGATAGATAAGGCGCATCGGTCTCAATCAAAATACGGCCGTCAGGAATCGAGGCCGCGACTGCGCGCAGGTCGTCCGATTTCTTATAGGTCACCATGCCGGCGAAACTGATTTCGAGTCCAAGTTCCAGGCACTCTTTTGCCAACTCTGCGTCGCCAGTGAAGGAATGCATCACGCCGCGAAGCGGTCCATGCTGGCGTGCCTCCCGAAGCATCTCGACGATGTCGCTGCCACAGTCGCGCATGTGAACGATGAACGGCAAATCAAGCTGCTGCGACAATCGAAGGTGGCGATCAAAGTAATCTTGTTGGACTTCGAACGGTGTGTAGTCCCAGTAGCGATCCAAACCGGTTTCGCCAAGGGCCACCACGCGCGGTTGTTCCGCCAGCGATACGACCTTATCCCAGTCGCCCTCACCCGCTTCAGCGCAGTAGTTCGGCTGAATCCCCACCGCCGCCAAGACACTGTCGTACTGGCCAGCCAAATCGACGCAAACCTGGCTTGACGCGGCCGTTGTTCCCACGGCCACCATCGATTGAACTCCCGCGGTATTGGCACGCCTCACCACTTCGTCGCGCGCACCATCATACTGTTCGTCGTCCAAATGAAGGTGCGTGTCAAAAAGATCCATCACAGGCTGCGGAGTGCTACTCCGAACTGGATGCAGGTGGCGGCAACTCTTCCAAAGAGTCCAAATGGCCCTTGGCCGCGCCGAGGCATTCTTCCGCAAGCGCTTTGGCCACGGGGGAAGGATTCAGTTGTTCGACGCATTTTTGAATCGTTGCCAGGTCGTGTTTTTGATGTTCGATCATCTTGCCGACTAGAAACTCATAGCTCAAATCATGATATCCCGTAAACGCCATCGGGAATTCCCCGGCGGCAACCCGGTTGCCTGAGTCAAGCACTAACGCACCGATTCGTTCGACAAAGTCTTGTTGATCGGCAACGATGCTTCCGAGCAATTCCTTGGCACCTTCTTCGCCGCGGAGCGCCGGCGCGTTGGCATAGCCCAGATACATCGGTAGCGAGCGGTTATGAACCACATAGAGCCGATTCAAGACATCGATTGCATTGACGCGTTCCATCAAATCCGACCTGATTTCGATAAACTAAAAGAGGTTCCGCGAGGCGATGTCCGCACATCGACTCAGTAAGCTCCAAGAGAAAAACAGCAGCACGGTTGCCAGCGCCATCGCAAAAACGAACGCGCCTTGTACGCCGTTGGTCGGTTCCATTTCGCCGCGGCCTTCGGGCTCGGGATCCAATGTCATCACCTTGGCGACGCGCAGGTAATAGAACAGACTGATGGCTGTGTTGATTCCGCCCGCGATCAGCAAGACCAGTAGGTACTTTGCAGGTGCTCCCGACGCGGCGCTAACGGTGTACGCATTCGCCAACGACGCAAATATGGCAAACTTGCCGATAAAGCCGGCCAGCGGAGGTAAGCCAATCAGGCTGAACAGAATGATCGCAAAGCACACGACCATCACAGGACGCTGACGCACGAGCCCGCGATAGTCATCAATCTCTTCGCTATGCATGTCGTTCCGCAGGAAGGCGATGATCGCAAACGCGCCAAGATTCATAAACACGTAGATGCCAATGTAAATGCACAAGGCTTGAACGGCACCCTGCGCAAGACTTGGATTGACCGCGGCCATCGCCAGGACCACGGGCACGGGCATCATCATGTATCCCGCGTGAGCGATGGTCGAGTAGGCCATCAACCGCTTGATATTCGTCTGACCGTAGGCGGCCAAGTTGCCGAATGTGCAGGTCACGATTGCAAACAAGGTCAGCATCTTGGCGATGAAATCGCGAATGGGGGCGAGATTGTCACCAGCCGATGTTTCGCTGCCGTGGTCATCGTGTTCACTATGCCCTGGGTGATGCATGGAGACATACATGGTCGAAGACTGAGGCGCGGCAGTTTCATTCACGCTCACTTCCTCGCTCTCCACTGCCGACGCCGCGGCTAACAGCTTTGCCGGGGAAGTCGACTCCGGCGGAATCGTTCCAAATCCAATGGCCACTCGAATCAACAACGCCAGGGCAGCCGCTTTGGATGCGACGCTCAAAAATGCATTGACTTCCGCGGCCGCGCCTTCAAAAACATCCGGACACCAAAAATGGAAAGGCACGGCCGACAGCTTGAAAGCCAGTCCAACCATGATCATCATGCCAGCTAACGCCAACACGATTTTTTCTTCGCCAGCCATCGATTCGTAGCTGTTTGACAAAGCTGTCGCGATCGAAGGCAAATGGGCGGTGTTAAACAACCCGGCAATCAAGCTGATCCCATACAACATGACTCCGGCAGCTCCCGCGCCGTAGATCGAATATTTCAACGCAGCCTCGCTGCCAACACGTTTGCCTTTCATCAGACCAGCGAGCACATAGGACGGGACACTGGCCATTTCGACTGCCATGAAGACCATCAACAGGTGATTTGCGGTTGCCATCAAACACATGCCAAGCGTGGCACCTAGCACCAACGTATAAATGTCCGGACCGTCTTCTTTGTCCGGGATGCCGGACAACTTAGTAAAGATCACAAAGGCAAAGGCAAAGAAGAACAAGACCGCGCGAATGAAAATCCCGAACGTATCGTAGACCAGCATTCCCGTGAAGATTTCCATGCGGCCGACGCTTTCATGCGCCAAAAGGAAGCTGGCTGTCGGACCGAAAATCGATGACAGAAACGCCGCCGCGGTTCCGACCAGCGCGATCAACATGTTGAGGTCACAGACCCGATCGAGTTGCTTCAGCGAATCGAACAATCGAACCAGCAACAGCAGCACGATCGTCACGCACAGGATCAATTCGGGAGTAAACGCGCCGAGGCTCGATTGTGCCGAGATATCATACCACGGACCATCGACCGACCCTTTGGTGTCGACGATTAAATCGCTAACAGCTTCGTGTAGATTCTTTGGCATGTTTGCTTATTCTTCGCCCACTGCGGTTGCACTGGCGCTTGTTTCTTTCACCACCTGAGCACGTCGTTTACCGACTTCGCGATCAATCGCTGGTTGAATGACAACGCGATCTTGCTTTTGGTCCTGCTCATTGTCATTGTCTTGCGGAAGCGGCGGATCGAGGGCCACTGCATCTTCATCGTCGTCTTCCGTATCTGGTGTTTGCGCGGCCTTTGCCGCCTCATGGCGTTGGGCCCATTGCGCGAGTTCATCGACTTGCCGATCCACCGTCCCTTCCATATAGGCCAACACTGACGGAATCGGTTTGCTGCCAAACGGAATCGAATGAGGGAAGACTCCCAACACGATGGCGAACACAAACAGCGGCACGGCCACCGCGAATTCGCGGCTGTTGATCGGCGTGATTTCCTCTTCGTGAGGACCGTTGTATTCCGTGCCCAGGTAGACGCGTTGCAACGTCCACAAGATATAAGCAGCTGTCAGGATAACCACCGCCGCGGATATCACCGCGAGCACGACGGAGTATTTCCAAACCGAAAGCACAACGAACACTTCACCGATGAATCCACACAAGCCAGGCAAGCCGAGTCCGGCGAAAAAGATCCCGATGGACAGCGCCGTGTAAGTCGGCATTTTGCTGAACAAGCCGCCAAACTCATCCAAGTTTCGATGATGAACCCGGTCGTAAATGATGCCGACCATAAAGAACATGCCGGCCGAGCTAACGCCATGGCCGATCATCTGGAACATCGCTCCGCTGATGCCCATGTTCCAATAATCTGTGTTGAAGTTGGTTCCCGACACGGCGGACCAAACACCCAGCCCCAGCACGACATATCCCATGTGGCTCACCGAACTGTAAGCCACCAGTCGTTTGAAGTCCTTTTGCGCCATCGCGGCAAAAGCACCGTAAACCATGCTGATCACACCGATCAGGCAAACGCAGTACGCCAACTCATATCCACCAAATGGACAAATCGGGTAACAAATTCGAATGATGCCATAACCGCCCATCTTCAATAGCACACCAGCCAGGATCATGGAAATCGGCGTGGGAGCTTCGACGTGAGCATCGGGCAACCAGGTATGAACTGGAACCGCCGGCACCTTGATCGCAAACCCGATGAACAACAACACGAAGCACCAGACTTGCATCGTCTCCGAGAAGCAATCCGTGTGCTGAGCGATTGCCGCTAGGGCCAGCAAGTTAAAGGTGTGAATGGGGTCGACAGCCGAGGCGCTTGGCAACGAATCCGAACTGAAAGCTGCGGCAACGTCCGCCGCAGTCGCGCCGGACGGAAACGAAACGGTGATCGTGGTACCGTCATCATTCATTTCAGCGACGACGGTTTCGTAATCTTCTGACGGCTCGAACTGGACGTTGATTGACTCCGAGGACTGACCTTCCTTGAATGCCAGCCGCAACTTCACTCCGCTCGCGATGTCCTCGTCAAATTCGTACAATGCCCAGTCTGGCTTCGTCGATCCTTCATCATCTGGATCGTAGCCTAAATCGTCTTCTATGATCGATGTCGAGGCCGATGTTAGATGTAGCCGGTCCCATTCGACGGCCGTCGAGTTGCTGTATCGATCGGATTTGGCCGCCAGTTCGCGAACATCGCTATTGAAGTAAAGGATCAGAATCGCGATCAGCATCAACACACTTCCGACCAGCGTGTACAAGAAGAACTTGATTGCCGCGTATTCACGTCTCGGTCCCCCCCACACACCGATCAAGAAGTACATCGGCAGCAGCATGACTTCCCAAAAGACGTAGAACAGGAAGAAGTCGAGCGCCATGAAGACGCCGAGCATGCCCGTTTCGAGCAGCAGGAACAGCACGCAATAGGCTTTCACATGTTTGTCGAGACCCTTGCTCCAACTCGCGCCCATCGCCAGCATGCTGATGAAACTAGTGAGCACGACCAGCGGCAAGCTGATCCCGTCAATGCCCATGAAATATTGAATGTTGAACGAAGGAATCCATGGCTGGTTGAACACCAACTGCATTTTGCCTGCATCCGCGGCAGTCGCGTCCAAGTCATATCCCGCCGCCAGCCAAACCGTCAGACCGAACGTGATCACGGTCACGGCGAACGTAAACGAACGCATGTGATCGGGATTCTCTTTGGAGAAAATCCCTGGCAGCAGCAGCAAAAACGCGCCGATGGTGGGCACGAAGACGATCAGACTTAGCAGGACAATTGGGTCCATGACTGGTTGATTCCCGTCGAGTAACTCAGTTTGTTTTTATCTTTGTAAACATGGCGCAGGACCGATCGCTAGCCGCTACAAAAAGCTGACCAACACAAACATGACAATCGTTCCCAACACAATAAACATGATGTATTCACGCAGCTTGCCGCGTTGAACTTCTCGCAGCGCCGTGCCAAGGTTGTACATCCAACTGGCAAACAAGTTGACCGAACCATCGACGATAGTCCGGTCGGCGACCGCGTCGAACTTATTCGAAAATCCGCGAGTTACACACGCCAGCCCATCAACAATCCCGTCCAACACACGCCGGTCGATCGACGAGATGAGCCGCGAAATCACGTGCGTCGGTCGGACAAAAATGAAATCGTACAGTTCATCAAACCACCATTTGTTGATGAGAAAGCGATGAACCGCCGCGAACTTCTCTTTGGTTTCCGCCGGATCAACGATGCGCCACCAATAGAAGGAAGCCGCAAACCCGATCCCGCCAACGGCTGTTGCCAAAGCCATCGCCGTGACCTGAAGCTTATAAGCGTGACCCAGATGTTCGTCTGGCCAAATCCACGTCAACCAATTGCCCACACCGACTGCCAATGTGCCCAATGGTCGAGCTTGCTCCAGCAATTGTGCGAGCGACGGTACATAAGGTATGGTCCATGCGACGCCAACCGCGAAACAGGACAAAACGACCAACGGCAGATACATCGCTTTGGGTGATTCGTGTGCGTGGTCGTATCGATGCTTGTTTCGTGGGTCGCCAACGAATGTGAGGAACCACAAACGGAACATGTAGAACGCTGTGATTGCGGCACTTCCCAACGCAGCAATGAAGAAAATCAAGGCGAGCCCTTGGCCATTCTCCATTCCAAACGAATACGCTTGTTCTAGGATCGCGTCTTTGGAATAAAACCCGCTGAAGAACGGCGTGCCCGCAATGGCAAGGCATCCGATCAACATCGTATAGCCTGTCCACGGCATCTTCTTCAGCAACCCGCCCATCTCCGGCATTTCATTCGTGTGGACCGCGTGAATCACAGACCCGGAACACAAGAACAACAAGCTCTTGAAGAACGCGTGAGTAATCAGGTGCATCATGCCGGCCAACCAGCCGCCGACGCCCAGCGCCATCATCATGTAACCAAGTTGACTGACTGTTGAATAAGCCAGCACGCGTTTGATATCCGTCGCCGTGATCGCAATCGTGGCGGCCATGAACAACGTGACGCAACCTGCGACCGCGATGACCAGCAACACTTCCGGAACAAAGATTGGATAGAACCGGCCGACAAGATAAACACCCGCCGCGACCATTGTTGCCGAGTGGACCAGCGCGGAAACAGGGGTCGGACCTTCCATCGCATCGGGCAACCAAACGTGCAACGGAAATTGAGCACTCTTTCCGACACAGCCACAAAAGATGCCGATGCCGCCGACCACCAATAACAGATAGCCCCAGCAGCCTGCTTTATCTTTGCCTTCGGAGTCCACCGTTTGGGCTCGCCACTGGGCGACACTTTCCGAGATCTCTTCTTCCGACTTGGCCTGCGCACCGTCCGTACCACTGGCAAGATTGCCATTCACGATTTCGGCAACTTGCTCTCGTGCACCCCATCGCACCATTCCATCTGGAACGATCGTTGCATGATGCTCGCTGGACGGCCGAACGAGGCTAAACATACCAACCTCGCGCCGCCAAACCTTATAGATATCTCGATTGTGCCACTCAATGAAATAAGAAACCGTGCTGTTCGGAATACCGACGACCCAACCGCCGTCCTCGCCCGGAGCAACGATCACATCGCGCGGCAGCTTCTCGCCCCACTTGCGAAATTCGTTTCGAACTTCCGTGGAAAGCTGGCCTTCCTGCAATTCCGCAACCTGTGCCGCGTCCAGCTTGAAGATCACATCTTCCGCATCGCCAAACGCAAAAGTGCCCAGTCCCGACCACAGCGCCATCAGGCCGATAATCATGCCAAAATCGCCAACGCGATTGACAATGAACGCCTTGTTGGCCGCGTTGGTTGCGCTCTTGCGTTCGATGTAAAAACCGATCAGGAAATAGGAGCAAATGCCGACCAATTCCCAAAACACAAACACCATCGCAATGTTTCCGGCCAGCACCAAACCGAGCATGCTGAACGAAAACAGCGACAAGTATTGGAAAAACCGAAAATAACGGCCCGGCCGCGTCAGGTGTGAGCCATCCTTCATCGTCACTTCGTGATCCGTCACGTCATGCAGCTCTTCGTGCATGTACCCTGTGGCGTAAATGTGAATGCAACTGGCGATCAAAGTCACCATGCAAAACATGCAGACTGTCAGCGTGTCGATGTAGTACCCGATCGACAGTTTCAAATTGCCAAACCGCCCCAGCAGGTAGTATTCACCCGCGTAGCCCAGCGCGGACTCGCCATGGCTCGCCGATTCGTCGTCTTTCAATGTTGAGACGAGTTGAATGTCCGATCGAGTTGAGTCGACATTCGCACCGTCCCCGGAATCGTTGTCGTGGCCCTTGTGGTCGTCGTGACCCTTGTCATGGCCGTCCTCACCGTGCTCACTACCGCCATGCTCATCTTTGTCATGGCCCTGCCCGTCCTTGTCGTGACTTCCGCTTTCGTGATGCCCCGCACCATGATCACCGTGCGAGACCGGGTCGGGCCAGTGTTTGTTCAGCCACAACGCTAGCGAAATAAACGACAAAACACACGCGCCGACAATCGCACCGATCGAAATGTAGGCACTGTGGCCAAAACCTTTGCCCGCACGCGGATAGGCGCAAAGGATGATAAAGAACGACGCCAATGGCAGCAGCGTCGCCATTCCGAGCAAAAACGCTAATGTGGATCCGAGGTCGCTCATCCTTTAAGGTCGTCCGCTTGGTCCACGTCGATGGTGGTGTGGTTGTTATAGAAATTCAGAGCGATCGCCAACGCCACCGCCGCTTCCGCCGCGGCCAGCACGATGACGAACAACGCAATTAACTGTCCATCAATGCCTAGCGTGTCGCCGCTGCGCAGGTATTTGCTACCCAACGCGATGAAGTTGATGTTCGCCCCGTTCAATACCAATTCGACGCCCATCAACACACCCAGCGCATTTCGCTTGGTGGTCATGCAAAGCACGCCGGTCACAAACAATACAGCACCGACCACCATGTAGTGTGAAACGCCAACGGGTTGACTGAGCAAATCCATATTCTTATCCGTCTGACTCGTTCGTTCGCACGCGACGCTTAGTGCGGGCCATGTATCCGGCGCCAATCAACACGACCAACAAATGGACCGAGGCAATTTCAAATGCCAGCAAGTAACCAGGCTGGCCAAGCAAATTTACGCCTAACAAATCCAAGCCGATGCGAGCGGTATCTTCCACATCTGCGCGGGAAACGTTTTCCACATACTCACTCGACGGCGGTTGCCACGCGGGCACACTCAATGCAGCGACCAACAAACATCCCAGCAAAACCGATCCTAGCCCAAAAGCCAGAATCCAATCCGCACCACTAGTCTTCATCGAAATGAACGACGCCTTGGCAGTCAGCATGACGCCGAAAATTAGCAGCACTAACGTGCCGCCAACGTAGATCATCAATTGCATGGCCCCGACAAACTCGGCCCCGGCCAAAAAGAACAGTCCGGCCGTCGCGCCCAGCGAAATCACCAAATAAAACGCCATCCGCACGATATTGCTGGAGAACAAGACGGCCAGCGCAAACCCACAGGCAAGCAACGCGAAGAACAAGAAGAAGAACGAATGCCAGTTGATGGCGGCAAACAAAATCATCCGTCACCTCCCTGGGCGTTCACTGCATCGCCGCGAGCATCAACGATCCGACTTGTCGATTCTTCGTCGTTCATTACAGCTTCATCGCTCGGCGCGGACACACTTTCATCCACGGCATCTTCTTTCGCGTCTGGCTCGACAGCCCAATGCTCGCGAACTTCTCCGCGTGGCTGATGGCTTGCCCACGAATTCGGCCGCAACACGCCTGGCAGCGGATACAACTGCAAAACGACTGCTCCAATAAAACAAACCGCCGCAATAGGCACGCAGTATTTCAGGCAGGTCGTGATCACCTGATCGATACGAAGGCGAGGCAGCGTCCACCGCACCCACATCATCGCGATCACGGCTAACGACGCCTTGACAACAAAGTTCAAGCAGCCGAGTACATTCATCGCTTCGCGGAACAGCAGCGGCCATTCAGCAGCATTCGAGCCATAGCCGAGCGCCCCAGCCAACCAATACGACACAGGCAACGGGCCATGCCAACCACCAAAAAACAAAATCGCAGCCAATCCGCCGACCATGAACATCGACCCGTATTCAGCCATGAAGAAAATGCTCCAGCGAATACCGGAATACTCGGTGTGGAATCCAGCGACGAGTTCACTTTCCGCCTCGGCCAAGTCGAACGGAGCACGATTGACACTGGCCGTACCACAAGTGAAATACACCCAGAAGATTAGGAAAGTAAACGGGTCATGAAAGACCAGCCAGTTTGTAAATAAACCAGCCTGCATATTGGAAATCGTCACAAGATTCATCGTGCCGCAAATCAACACCGGCACAACGACACACAATCCCAGTGGCACTTCGTAGCTCACGACCTGAGCCGCTTCACGCATCCCGCCGAACAGTGACCATTTGGACCCCGAACCGTAACCTGCCAAGATCACGCCAAACACTTCCAAGCCCAAGACGGCAAGAATAAAGAAAACCGCCACATTGATGTGCTGTGCCACCCAACCGTTGGCAAACGGCAGGGCGATGAACGCCGTATAACTCGCCGACAAGGCGATATACGGAGCGATCTTGAACAGCATCCGGTCGGCAGCACCGGGTGTGATATCTTCTTTGGTAATCAGCTTGATCCCGTCGGCCAAGCCTTGCAGCCAACCGAACTTGCCACCCACCCGCGTTGGCCCCAAGCGATCCTGAATCCGCCCTGCAATCTTCCGCTCCATCCAAATAAAGACCAGCGCGCCAACAGCCACCACGTGGATCAGGAGTATGACCTTGATCAACGCGACAATAATGTGCGCCAAATACAGCGGGACGTAATCGCTGAAAAACTCAACCACCGCCCGGATTCTTTCTCAACCAAGCCGCATTTCCCGAATTTTGTTTCTGTTGCGAGAAATTGTTGGCTATTTATGTCAAAGGAATGTTTTAAGTCCAGTAATGACGGTGAAATATGGCACATCGCCCCACAAATCGACAAGCCCCTGGAAAGACTTTTTTCGCTTTTTCGCGCACAAAATGCGGAAAACCCAAGTGCGTCAATTTGCCGCACTGATAGCTGCGTTTGACGGCCAACTATTCGCGACATAAACGCCGCCGGCTGGATTCAGTGGCAATTCAGAAAATCTGGCAGCATGGTCAAAATGACTATTGCAAGTCGAATCATGCTGCGATCGATTTGGTATACGCGCTGACTGGGAAACACCCAAGGCAGTTTGGCAAAGCGCATTGGAGAGACAATCCCAACTATTCAATCTGTGGAGAGTGCTGCAATGAAGTGGTTTAAACTACCTTCCTTGATACAACCGGCGTACATATTACCTTTTTGAATGATGCGGGAGGTGCGCCAAGCACTCGACGCGGGCAGACCAGCGGCAACGATCAGGGAATTGCCATCGATTGGAATGACACCGCAGCGATATCGGAAACTGTCGTTCATGAAATTGGGCACTATTTTGGCCAGGGCCATGTTGGTGCAGGTAATTATATAATGGCGGATGGAAACTTAAGAAACTTGGGTGCGGCAAATCTATTGACAATAGAAGAGGCGGATACATTTCATAACGCTTCCGTCGATTGATTTTGAAACAAGGTAGACAAGTGTGAGTCGACATCGAAGACCTAGTGCGAAAGCAATCGTTTTGACGCTCACCATTGCGCTCGTGGGCATCGTCGCCATTTGGAGTCCGCTCGTGTTTCTACAGTCAGACGAGCCGAGTCGCAGCAAGCCTCCGCAATTGTCTTTACAACAAACAATCGGCGCCGCCTTCCTTAATCCCGAACCCGATGGCTATTTCGTCTTCCATCGCGCGAATCCAAGCGCCCGAAAGTACCTCTTGCAGATTCTGTCCAACGAGCGGCTTCATCAATTTCACGTTAATTCGTTAATGATGCTTGGTTATGTCGGGGACGAGAGCGACGTACCAAGATTAGAAAAGTTGATTCGCGAGAAGTATCAAGGTGTGCTGACGAATGAAGAAGCAGGTTGTGTGAAATCCGCATTGCTGGCCCTTGGGCTTTTGTCTGGACGGAACGTAGAGGGGGCAACTAAGACGTTGGAGTTGATGCTTGATGAAAAGTACTGGCGAGGGGTTGAATTTCGCTGGCACGAGAAACGAATCGAAGAACTATACCCGTTCAAATACGAATCCTTCGTGCATACCATGTACGGGATGTGGCTGGCAAATAAGGAAGGTTTGGACAAAGTTTGCGCGACGTTCCTGGCCCGCATCGAGGATAAGAACCAACGAAGGGATTATTCAATCCGATTAAGTCAGCGCAATCGCCAGCATCAACAAAAACGAGAAGTCTCGAACGCACCCGACAGCTTTTTGGAGCAACTAGACGTCCTCTATAGGATGTACGCCTCGGCCTACGGTTTAACGGTTTCGGACCGTGATGAGATTAGTGACGACGACCGTCTTAGTGTGATTGAAACGTTGGGGGCTGCCCTTACAAGGCCGAGCCAGAATCGCCATGAACTGCTTAAATGCTATGCACTGGCGAATCGCAGGGCAAAGCGCCCACTGCTGCGGATTTTGAACCACGAAAAACTTGTAGACTACCACATTAATGTTATTTGCATGTTGGGCTACATCGGTGATGGGGACGATGTCCGTCTGCTGGAACGGCTTCTTTTGGAACGGTACCTTGTTCCCATTGAACAGGCGAAAGCAGAATTAGCGGCGGCGGCGCTAATGAGTTTCGGACGCTTGGCCCAAAGTGGTGTAATGCAAGCAAACGATACCTTGGATGCAATGCTGAAGCTTGATTACTGGTCCCAAGAGCGGTTTCGGCACGAGGACGTACCGGCATTTCCGTATGAAATGATTGTGCATGTGGCGAACGCGGCAACAATCGCACGCAAAGGCAACTTAAATGAGATTTGTGATCGTATCGCGGGACGGATGCCCGAGGATATTCGAAAGAAATACGGTCCCAAACTCCGCGAACGTACGCGACTATCCGTCACAGTTGGGCCGACGGATTATGATCTTCCAATCGCATTTCGCAAGATGCTCCGAAAACGCTTCAATGGAGATTTCGATTACCCTCGACCCGTGCCAACTCGTTTAGAATTGGAGGAGTCGGCTTCATTGGCTATCGACATGATTACACATGGCGATTGCGAAGTCGTTCCGGTATTGCTTTCGTGGCTCGAACGAGATTGGCGTGATCGTAGCGCGGACGGACTTTCTTTTTGTGAAATTGCCGTAAGGGGAGTCGGGGAGTTTCGCGTCAAGGAGGGGATCGCATTGCTTACTCAACTCTATAGGAAATCGAACGTACCGGCCGGTTTGAGAAAGGCAGCGGCTGAAGCGATCGCGAAAACTGGCGACGACAGTACGGTTGCGATTCTCAAACAAATCCTACAGGAAGACGTCATTCCGAAAGCGGAGCGAGGTCACATTGCTAAAGGGCTCGTCCAACTTGATCTTGATGTTGGCCGTGAGTTCTTGTTGGAGATTTATGACACCTACCTGATGCAACTTGAAGATGGGACTTCGAGGAATTCGGCCCCGTTTGGTGTGCTATCGCAAATGTCGGATGAGAAGACTCTGCGGCGATTGCTCGAACGCAAAATACAAATGGCTGATGGTATTGCGCTGAGGAACGTTGAAGCGCTGATCACAAGGCTTCAACTAAACGCGCTTCCCGTTGAAGAGTTGATCGCGATCGCCAAAGATGACCGCTTTACGCCCGAAAGAATCGATCAACGAATTCAAGCAATTCAGGCAATCGGAACGAAAGGCGGTGTCACGTTAGTAAAGGAATTGAGACAACTACCTTTGTGGCGCACTAAAGGTTCAGAGTCGTTATCAGGTGACCGAGGACAAATCCAGGCTCGCCAGGAATCCCTACGGCGTGAAATCGCGCAAGCTGTTGGAAAAATCAAACGCCGTCATTGGACAACGGGATCGGCCAACCAAGGAGTTGCAATCAAATTCCCTGAAGAGCGGATCTCAGGAGAACTAGAACCGAAGGCGGCGCATTTGTTTGTTAGTGCAGCGATCACAGAATTTGAAAAGATGAAGGATATGCTCGTCCGTCGGAAGTACGGTGAAGTGATCCGCAAGTTGCTGGACAACGGTGAACCGATTGAGATCGAAAAAGTTGAGTCAGACGAAATTCTTCATGCCAAACTGACGCGAAGCTTGGCACATACGCGTGAGTGCATTCTGGCGCTGAACAAGAGAAAGCTGAAATACACTGGGTTTCTTGTACAAAGAGAAACTGACGGAATTGGTCACGATAGTGGAGTGGTTGTCGTGAAGTTTAAATTGAAAGACTCCAAGAACGTGGCAGAAGAGTTCTTTCCAAACGGCAATCCGGATAGCACATTCAGCAGTGATGGTTCGTTTGTTGTTGTCATGAAGCAAGTTGGTCGGGAGTGGTATTGGAATCCCTTCGGTTGGTAATGATTTACAACCGCTTTCCAAGCTTGCCCACTTGGTGCTATCCCACTTGTCCGCGTAACACTTGTCCGTGAATTTGGACGTTGAGGTTGGGTCGCCATGCATTCCTACGAAGACTAATGATGCAGGACAGGGTGACGACGGCTGTTGATTGATGAGCATGAAGACAAATGAAAACTAGTCGTGCCGCTTATACTGCGATGTCTGAAAGTTGTAGGAGGATAGAAGTCGCACGGTACGCGCATTCACGGGTTAGGCAAGAGAAAAAAATGGGATCCCGTAATTCATGGGGAACGGACGTGCTTGAGAATCCTCGCGTGTTGCTCGCGCCACACTTCTTGACGTTTTTTGTCATCGGGCGAAGCATGGTCGATGGCTTTGGACCATGACTCGGCGGCTTGTTTGAATTGGGAGGCGGCAGTCTGTTCGTTCGCCATTAGCGCCCATGTGATGCCGCCGGCGGGGGATTGTTCGGCGAGTTTCGGGCCGTGGGTGAAAAGTCCGTTTTGCGTGAGCAGTTGTGGAACGATGTGCCGCACGAGCGCGCCAGACTGTTGAAGATGGATTTCGTCGCCCGATACTTCGATGTGACCAAGTTGCTCGCAACCTTCGATCAGTGCTCCGGTGAATTTGATCCGTTGGTCGAGATTCTCCGACGTTCGTTCGCCGATGATCTTTGCGGCGAGCGACCACACTTGGCTCTTGCCATAGGCGTAGCCCAACGACTTTCGCTGTTCGTCGGTCAAGCTTTCGTGCCACTGGTGAAATCCTTTCATGTCATCCGCGATGGCGTGAACGAGGATGTTCAATTCGGCCACCGGGCGTCGAATTTCCCACTCGGTGTGCAAAGAAAGGTGGCGTGTAATCGGTCGTATGGCGGCGATCCGTTGGGCGGACCAACTTGGCCACTCTTGCCGGGCAAGTTCCGTTAATTCCTTTCCAAGTTCCGTCGTCATTTGCCTGTGGCGATAGGTTTGCAAGTTATTGGAGTTTCTGAGTTTTACGAATAGGTCAGTCATCTCTTGCGTCTCGCCGTCTCACAATGTCATCGCTAAATGCCGGGCGGCGAGAGTGCACGGTGTTTCTGCCAAGGATTTGTCGCCAGTCAGCCACGCCAGCAGATCGGTTTCACTGGCGATTTTGGCCAGCGGCTCGCGCACGTGCTGCCTTACGGCCGGATCGCGGCTGAGCCACAACAGGGCCCGATCGCGGATGGCGACGTCTGTAAACTCCGTGTTCGAAAATCGGTTGGCGATTGCGGCGAGGCGGTCACTCTGATCCTGCGAATGTTTCTCGCTGGCCAGTGGCGAATCGGGAAGACTCACCAGCAGCACTTCGGCCAGGTATCGCATGTCTTCGTTGGGAATCGACTCCACAAACGCCGGCATTTGTTTGTGCAGTTGCCGGTCGTAATACACGGCTGGTTCGTTGGGCACGTGTTTCAACATGTTCCAGCGGGATCGAAGCATCCGGGCGGCCATCGAATCGCGGCCGCCGGCAACCAGCAAGCCGATCAACGACGGATCGTTGGCGATGTCCCGCACCTTCTCGTAGGTTTGGACGAATTGCACGGCGGTTGTCTGTTGGTCCAAGAGGAAGTTCAACTTCAAAAACTCGAGCGGTTCGCTTCGGTTGTTCGCGTTGATGGAAAATCCAAAGGCTGGATGCCTGGTCGCTGTTGTGAGGTTTCTTTTGTTCCAGGCCTTGGCGAGAGCCAGTGCGACCTTCTTCCACTTGTCGTCGCGATCGACGGCCAGCAACGACGAAACAATCGGAGGCGATTGCATATGAGGGATCACCGCACCGCTGGACATCGCTTCGGTGTAAACTTCGGCACTTTGCAACACGAGGTCTCGGGGAACATTGGTTGGGTGTCGTTTAATCAGCGACCACGCGACGCTCGTTCGCCACGTTGGCGGCAGTTTCGTGTCGCGCAGAATCGACAGGTAGTATTCTGTAGGATGGATTTCCAATCCGTCCGTTTGTTGTGACAGTGGGTTGATGGACGGATTGGAAATCCGTCCTACTTGCAAGCGTGCCGCGGCGGCGATCTCTTGTGCGATGGCGGGGTACTTTCCGCTTGCGGCCTGCTCGTCGGCCCAGTCGATGACTTGTTCAAGCTCGCCCGGTCGCAGGCGATCGCAGACGTTCCAATATCCTTCGACAAACAAAGTCGTCGGCCGCTGGCCCAGTTGAGTGCCGAGCGACTCGTAGAGTTTTTTCACTGCCTCAAACCGCCGATTCGCGCCCAGCGGTACTGCGTCCAGTTGTTCCAGATAGAGTTTTTCGAAAGACTGATTCATGCGCTTCAGCCACCAGTCTCTCGATTCCACAGGTGTCCGGTCATTGCGCGTCATGACATCGATCGCAAAGGCGTGCATGACCATCGGGGCGGGCCCGCGGACCACGTCACGCAGCAGTCGGCCAGCGTCCGTTTCACCGCGGTAAATGGAATGGCTGTTCCCGCTTGTGCGAAATCTCTCAGACAGTTCGACTAGCTTCCAGTACACTTTCAGCGCCATGTCGCGATTCGAATGGATCAGGTGCGGCAAAACTTCCTCACCTGGAGCTTGAATGTCGTCTGCACGAACGCTCAGGTCACTCGGTCGCTTGGCCGCCAGGATTCGCTTGACGATTGCGTCCATGTGATCGCCGCGCATGGCTTCCACCCAATCGTAAAGTTGCTCGGCGGCGGCCGACAATTGATGCTCGCGTGCCTTGTGCGGAGGTGCCAATTCGGCGATCAGCGACACGAATTCGGTTTGCCTCTCTTTGGGCGACGACTTCAGCCGGTCGACGTAGCTCGACATGATCGCGGGGATCGACTTCGAAGGATCATCGCCCAGCGCGGCCAACATGAATCGCGATCCAAAAGTGTGCGTCGCACGCTGCGAGAGTTTTTCGACGAAACGCTCGCGACGAGCTTCTTCATAGTCGCCGCGCATCCATTTCAACGTGCGACCCAAAATCGTTTCCTGTCCGGTGGCCAACGAATAAGCACGGAAGTTCTCGAAATCCTCAAAGAACGGCGACGACTCAAGCAACCGCCAAGCTCGCTCGAAATGATCTGGTTTGGCGTTAAAAGCCCGATAGCGGAGCGGTCCCTCAAGACCTTCAACGATTCGCACCAGATGATTGTCGAACACGAAATTCAACACGTGAAAGGTTAGTTCGTCGTGCCCCTCGAGGCGATGAAGAACCGCGCCCAGCCCGTGCATCGCAGAGTTGAGCGACCTGCCACTCCAGCCACCCGCATCGAAGTGTTTTTCGATCGTTTCGGGCCACTTTTCTTTCGTGCCCATGCAAGAGGTGGTGACCAATTGAAGAAAGTCAACGATTTGTTCCGGCTGCTGGCTGCGGCGGGCGATTCCAACAGCGATGGGCTCAACGAACGCCGGTGAATGCGAGTTGTTGCTGCTCGTGAAATGCGCGACCAGTTGCTTTTTGAGCACCGGACTCAGGTCGACCGACAAGCCCCGCTCGTCCCACGCATCGATCACCACCAACATCATCTCTTGCTCGGTTTGTGAACCGAACTGGTTCGTCTTCTGTTTGCGCTTGATGTACGCCTCGGCGCGCTTCACAAAGTCGGCAGGCTGGCAGGAGTAGAGTGCCGCGAAGTCCCGCAATTCACTGGCCGCTTTGGATTGGTTGGACTTGACGAGAATCTCGGCCAGTTCGTTGGCGGTCGCCTCGACCGTCCCCGATTCTTCGGCGCGGCGAATCAGAAACTGAGTCGGCGTGCGAAATCGAACAAGTTTTGTCTCGTCGGCACCAAAAACTGGTCCGCCGCGCGGAAACAACGAGGCGTAGAATTGCGAGCGCGTCTGACGAGGCCGGTAGTTGATGATTGCCTGGCGCGCGAGTTCGGCGTGTTCGTCGTAGACTTGATTGTACCGTTCAGCCACCGCCAGCAGACGCGTGAATCCAAACGGAGCAAGTTGAGGAACGTTGATCATCGCGCGACATAACCGGTCATGAATCTTCCGCCGCCGGAGATTGGTCTCGCGCATGTTGTCGGCCAACTTATTGAACTGGCCCCATCCGTAGTACATCGCGTGCAACGAGTTGTCGAGGACGTATTGCTGACCGGCAAGTTTATCGAGGAAAGCGACGACCCACGACAGATCCAACTGACGAAGATCTTGCCGCTCCACCAACAGCCGCTCGATCATTTCGGCCAGCATAAATCGTTGGTCGAACGTCCAACCTTGCTGGATGAATTCGTCCGTCGCGGTTGTCGCGAGCTTCGACCAAATCTTTGGCTCAATGACATTCAAATGCTCATATGCAGCCTCGTCACCCGCTTCAATGCACAAGAGCACAAGCCGAAATCGAATCGCATCATTCTTGGGTTGATCAGCGATGAGTTGCTCGTAAACCGCACGTGCCCGATCCTTCTTGCCGAGGATCTCGCAAACGACACCAAACGCGCCTTGCCGGCGTGGCGTGCTCACGTCGCCCGGTTCAAATCGGGCCAGCACAGCGTCCGTCAGGCGATGTTTTTCGGTGACATCTGCGAGTTGGCGAATTTGGTAGGCGTTGCTCAGCGTTCCGGGTCGCATGGTGGCGATGCGCGCGGGCGTCGCCAGGCTGTTGGTAATCTCGCGAATCGCCTGGTTGCGTTTGCCGTCCGCGATCATTTGCGTGATGTCGTCCGGCTGTCGAATTTGAACGCTGCGCACTTGTGTTTGCGACCTGGCCGCAACCTCTTCCAGACTTGCCGCTTCGTCCGTTAATCCCAGATCCTCCATCGCCACGATCAACTCCGCACGCTGCCGCGGCTCAAGCCGAGCCCGCCGCAACCGCAACGCCGCAGCCCGACCCAGTTCGTTGATCCTCTTGTCGGACGGATCACCAGATTCGTCCGCCGGCTTATCCGCCAACCAAGCCATCGCGACCAAAGCCGAATCAATCCGCTGCCGCATTTCAAGCGGCATCACCAAAAACCGAGCCTTGTCCAACAATCCCGCCGCTTCATCAAACTTCTCCTCTCGCGAAGCCCAGCCTGCTGCTAACAAATACGCATCCAGTGACGGCTGAGAATCCGCCAACATCTCGCCCAACTGCGTGCGAATCAATTCCGATTGTTCCGCCTTGTGTGCCAAAAGGATCTTCAACGTTGGGTCCTTCACCAGCGAAACGAGCTTGGCCAACTTGCCTTCGTCCCACCGCCGGTCATCCCGTTGGATCAAGTAATCAGGAAAGTTCGTCAACATTTTTGATGGAAAAGCAATTGGCTCAATAAACCGGTTCGACGCTTGGTACTGCTGCCTCACCGCCTTGCCAACGGTTCTCCAGCGAACGATTTCTTCGTCCAGCAATTTGGCGTACGCGTCCATGTCTTCACTGGCGAGCAACGAGCGCCCAACGTAGGGAAACAGGCCGTGTTGCTGGTTGCCTTGATTGCTGAGCTTTGGATACCACGCGACGAGTAGTTGATTGAGCGCCAGTCGCTTTTCGGGCGCGAGAGGTGTCGGCTGCGGACGACCATGCCGATCCTCAGTGAAAGCTCCCGCGAGTGATGAGACGAGTTGGTAGCTGGGCTTCTCGATCCGCAGGATCAATTTCATCGCCTCGGCAAACAACGCCTCGTGCGCTTCGTCACTCACCCGAGCATGAACCGCCGCGATCACTGCCAACTGCGGATGCGAACGTTTGAACAACTCGACGCACCTCGCATTGCACTCACATTCCGCCGTGTGACTGCCACCCGCCTCCAACACCCAATACGCCGCCAGCCCCACATCCGTCGGATGTTTCTCTAATAACCCTGGCCAGCCACTCCAGTTGTAACGGGACTCGGGCAACTCGGCCAAAACATTGGCGTTGGCGACGCCTCGATCTTTCATCGCGGCGATCAACTCGCGTTGTTGCGGCTCGTCCAGATATTTGGCCATGGCCAGCAAATGGGACACGGCAAAGCTGCGAGCGGCCTCGACATTCGGCGGAAGAAATGGACGAATCGAGGACACGTACTGGCTGGAATAGTAGTGACTAATCCTGCGGTATTGAAACGCATATCTTCGATTGTTGAAGAAACGGAAAAAGTCGAGGGATTCGCGCGGAACGATGTTTGAGATTTGGGCAATGTAATTGTTGTGCCACACGTTCTGTTGAGCGACTGCGCTTGGCAGTCCGGGAATTTCCTTTTCCATC
Organism: uncultured Pirellulaceae bacterium; assembly: GCA_964343305.1. Taxonomy (GTDB): domain Bacteria; phylum Planctomycetota; class Planctomycetia; order Pirellulales; family Pirellulaceae; genus CAYFJO01. The sequence continues at coordinate 49,262 of CAYFJO010000017.1, forward strand.
GTCAACAGTTGCAGGAAGTTTTCGATCGACGCGGCCTGCTGGTCGGCTTCTTCCTGGGCGATGGCCAAGAGAAACTGCAAGCGATAGTCGTCCGCAAACCGCGGCACCAACGGTGCAAGGAACTCGGCGGCCCGCTCCCAATCCTGGACGCTCATCATCGTGCCGGCAATCGCCTCAATATTGCGCGCATTGGACTTCGCTCCGCCCGCCAGTTCGTACAACATCGCGTAGCCGAGGTTGGCATCGCCATACTTCAGTTGAATGCGAGCGATCGCTTCGCGGGTCCGAGTCGACTTGTCCAACTTGGCGGCTCGCTCGAGCGTGGCCAGCGCCCGTTGCCAATCGCCCTCGGCTTCTTCGATCCGGGCGATCTCGCGCAACAAAGCGTGGTCCTCGGATCGGATGCGTGTCGCTTCGAGCAATGCCTTGCGGCGTCCTTCGTAGTTGTGATTCGTCCGGTGAATCTCGGCCAAAGCCAACAGCGGTTCGACGGAGCGGCGGTTCGTCCGCTGCCGTTCTTCAAACGCTTCAATCAGCTTTCTCGTAGTGCCCCAAAACTGAGCGAGATTGGCGAGTTTTGCTACGCAACTCATCTTGCCGCGCAGCGTTTCGCTCTGTTCATATTGTAGCCAGTACATCCGCTCGGCATCGGCAAGCTTTCCCGCGTTCGTGTAGGCACTGGCCAACTGGTTGCGCAAATCCGGATCGCCGTCAAAGCGGGCAACGGCCTTGCGCAACACTTCGATCGATCGGTCTGGCTGTCCCCGCAGGACCAGCAAACGAGCTTGCTTGATCCAAGGCAACGTGCTGCCGGGCGACACTTTCTTCCATTCTTCAAACCAATGCAGCGACGCCTCGTAATTCATGTCCTTTTGGTGCAGATCGACCAGCCGCTGAATGTTCGCCGTTTTGCGGCCTCCCGGCATTTCAATCAGCCGCGCCGTCGCGTTCGCGGCGTTGGTCCAATCGTACCTCCGTGTGTGCAAGCGTATCTGTTGACCAACGATCAACGGGTTGTCCGATGACTTCGACAGAATCCGATCCGCGACCGCCGAATCACCGATCTGTTCGTGAAGTTCCGCGAGCAAGCAAGTCTGCTGAACGGATCGTTGTGCCTGGCCCCGCAGCGACTTCATCACCTCTTCAATCGCGTCGGCCTTCGTGATCACACGCGATGCCTGGGCGATGGCTGTTTCCAAATCGCTGGCGGTTCTTGACAACCGCACACGCCGTCTGGCCCACGGCAGAGCCTCTTTGAAACGATCGACGGAGATCGCTTCGGCAACCAGTTGCCCGAGAAAGATCGGATCGTCGGAAAACTCGTCATGTCGGGCTTCGAGCAATTCAAACGCAGCCTGATGCTCGTTTCGTGCCGCTAGAATTCGCGCAATGCGAACCACTTGCGAGCGGTCCTGTCCCACGGCCAACTCTTTCCAAATTGCACGCGCCTCCACCTTCTTGTCGCGATCAAACAGAAAGGCAGCCATCGATTCCCGCGCCGCGATCGAGTCGGGAAACTCCACCGTTAGCTCGCGAAACGTCTGCTCGGCTTCGTCAAACAACTCGAACTGATGAAGCAATCGAGCGGCGCGCAAGTACGCATATTCGTCCTTGTCGGACACGTCGATGTAGTGACGAAGTGCCGCGGATGCCGCGGCTCGATCGCCCGCGCTGTGGTGGAGCGTCGCCAATCGGACCGACAACTCGGCGTCCTGGGGATGCTGTTTGATCAACGACTCGACAATTTGCATCGCCCGCTTGAGATTGCCTGTATCGGCAAGCAATTTGACAAACGCTTCCTGATTGGCTCGATCGCCAGGCGTGATGGCGAGGATCTGCTCAAACTGTTTCACCGCCGCTTCGTTTTCACCCAGTTGGACTAGCAGTCGGGCCGATTGTTGATGCAGATGAATTCGCCTGGGATACGCCTTCAACAACTTCGTGTACTCGGACTTCAAGCCCGTCAGATTGTCCTGTTGGCGGAACAATTGCTCAATCTGGGCGACGATTTCCCGTTCCAGCCATGATCCGTGACCGACCTGTTCGAGCGTCGCGGAATAGATCTCCAGCGCCTTTGGACGACGCGCGGCGCGTTGATGAATATCGCCCAGCCGGATGCGCCGCAGCACTTGTTGATATTTGTCCTTCGCCCGCCGGATCAACTGTTCGCACAACTCCGCGGCTTCGTCATGCAAGCCCTCGTCAATCTCCAGCTCGATAATGTCCTCGTGTAACTCCTCATCATCCGGATTGGCCGCCAGCAGTTTCTTCCAAATGGCAATGGCCTTGTCCGGCTGATGATTTCGAACCAGGATCCGTCCTTGAAGCTTGACGATTTGCAAAGCTAACTTTGCATCCGGCTTGGTTTGTTTCGCCCGCTCCAAATCGGCGATCGCGGTGTCAAAACTCAACGTCCGCACTTCGACTTCCGCCTTATGAAACCATGCCACCGCGTTGCCAGGATCATCGGCCAGCGCCGTGCGAAACTGAGCGAGCGCTCGCACGTCACTGCCTTGCTTGGCATGGAAAAACGCCAGCAGCAATCGATCGGCAGTCCGTTTATTCTTTTCAACTTGCTCGACGAGGAATTCTTCGAGGTCCGCCAACGTGGCCGTGTCAAGCCAAGTGTTATAGAAGCGATCGAACAGGTATCCCGGACTCGGTCGCTTGACCAGCACCGAGTAATATCGCATCGCCTTTGGATTAGGCTCAACGGCAACGGCTGCTGAAATGAAAACGAAAATGCTCAATTCGCACAAGAGACGTGCAGCAGATGACATGACTTCTTCTCCCAAGTTCCGCTGCCGCGGGAACGCCCGACCCGTGGCACTGGCTCATCGTAAGCGATTTCACTTGGAAGTCAAACAAAGCCCGTAGGACGGATTGGCAATCCGGGGCGGGGAACGGTTTTCGTTGTTTGAATCGTTCGGTAGCGCGATTGACGCTGTTCGAAAAGGACGGCGACCAGGAAGCGTTCGAACGTGTGCTGGAAGAAGCCTACGACCGCGTGCCCCTTCGCACTCTCGACTACACGGTGATGCCCAACCACTGGCATTTCGTGGTCTGGCCACAAACGGATGCCGACGTCAGTGAGTTCTTCCCATGGCTGACCGTGACCCACACGATGTGTTGGCACGCTCATTTTCACACAGCGGTACGGGGCATTTGTATCAGGGACGCTTCAAGTCATTTCCCGTCCAGGACGAGAAGGCTGAGCACGGTAGGCTCCGCGGTGAATCCGATCATGGAGATCCGTAACGTTAGTCTCCAAGTCTTGCTCGTATTCATGCCATGTCATTCCGTCCACTCCGACGGCCGCCGCCTTCTTCAAATCGTAGAAGGCTTCGGAGTTCAATAGCTGGCCTGCATGACCCTCCGCACGGACGCTCAAGACGACGTTGTTACCGCAGTCGGCCCTCCGCTGGAGGCCGAAGCGATTGCCCAAATCTTCTTCGTAGGACTCTTTCATTCCCTATCCCAATCCGGTTTCATCCCGGCACACGCTGCCCCCTTTTCCGCGTCCTCTTATGAGATCGAACGACCAAGAACTTGGATCGTCAACGCCGGACAGCCGCGCAGCGATGGTGCACAAGCTTCCGCAGCGAACGCCGCCGCAAGTCCGAACTGAAAGTACTGGCCAGCAGGTCGCTTCCCAATCCTCAGTGCGCCCTAAAGGCTGTATACTCCAACGGACATTTCGAAGTGGCGGCGGCATAGATCGCTCACGGCCAACTATTTGTAACGAGCCCTGAACTCCTCAGCGGCCTTCTTGCGACGCTCCACCTCTTCTGGATCCAACTTGCCGAGGAACCATTTGTGGTCGTCGGAGTTGAGGACGCTGTCCAGCTTTTTCTGGAGCGCTTTGGTCGCTTCGACCTTCTTTGGGTCCTCTGACTTCAAGCCCTTCTCCACCATCTTCCTGAGTTCGGGGACGTAGTGCGTGTAGAAGGTCTTGGCGATGTCATATGTACCGTGCCAGTGCGTGTAGTCTGGTCCCATCATCGAGGCACCGTGACGAGCGCGACGACCCTCGTGATGCCACAACTCCCACCAATACCAATCCACTTGATTGGCAAAGTTCGCCTGAACGTCGCGCACTGGTTTGGCCAGTTCATACAACTCCTTGCCAGGCGTGGCAAACTTGTTGTTGTAGAGGTCGATAAGCCCATCGTATTGCACGTAAAAGTTCTCCACCCAGTTCTTATTGTGGCAGTTGATGCAGACGTCCGTCATGTTCTGACGTCTGAGCTGCCACGGGACGTTGGCACCAGGCAGTTTCATCTTGGCATCTGATACTTCGGGACGAATCGACACGGGTGGCCGATTGTTCCAACTGATCCGCAGCCCGACGTCATGTGTCACCGGTTGGCTTTTTGTTGCGGACATGTGGCATGTCGCACAGGTTGGAGCCGCCCAGTAGTCTTCGCCAACGATCCACTTAGGACTGTCGAGGTTCATCTTGTTGATGTTTGCCGCGAAGGCGATGCCGTGCTTCGATTCCTCGTAGATTTCTTTCTGCGGGTGGTCTGGGCCAAGGTGGCACTTGCCGCACGTATTCGGGTGCCGCGCTTGTGCGGCAGAGAATTCGTGTCTCGTATGACATGCTGCGCAGGACCCTTCTGACCCGTCCGGATTGATTCGTCCGATGCCGGAGTTGGGCCACGTCGCAGGATCGAGTTTACCGCCGGGCAGCACCTTTACCTGTGACCCGTGACATTGCCAACAGCCATTGACCGCAGCCGCAGAGTTTCCATGAGGAAATGCTGGCGTCTTCAAGCCCCGATTGCCTTCGACGATCTCCGCCAAGACGTTGTCCAGCGAGCCGAGAATGCGGGCACCCTTCGAGTGGTGCGAGCCCGCAAACTCCTTGACCTCGTTGCTGTGACAACGGCCGCAGTCTTTAGGACTGACGATCGTTGCGATGGTCTCGTCGTAATGGAGCATCGCATCCGGATCGCTCTTTTCGGCCGCGTGGCACTCGTAACAGCCGACATTGGCACGGAAGTGCTTGCTCGCTCCCCACATTTGATAGAGACCACGACTTTCCTTCTTGTGGCATTTGATACAATCGATTGATGTCTTGCTGAGCTTCGGCAGGCCGATCGCCTGCCCGCAAAGTGGTTGCGACGTGCTCAGTATCAAGGCAAGAGTGGCGAAGCAGACACCAATTGCGCGTGAGGCCGTGGTTGAAAACTTGGAATGTGTCATGGCAGTAACCTCCTTTTGGGTCGTTGGGTCAGTCATGTTGTCACCTGTTTTTCCGCTCCCTCGGCCTGTGAAGAAGACTGAGGCAGAGCGGCCAAACTTGGCGTGAAGGTGTAAACGGTGTCATAAGTCAATCTGCCCGACAGGACAGGTATCGTGATACGGACGAAGATCGTGTAAAGCAGCAGCCCAAATGCCCAGATTCCGAAACAGACCAAAATCTCGTTGAATGTCGGCGAGTACTCGACGATCTCACCAAGCGGCGAGGGGATGAACGCCGGCACGATCAGGCCCATTCCCTTCTCGATCCAGATGCCAACGAGCATCAGGACGCATGCCACGTTCATCGCGAACAACTTGCGGTACAGCGGCGAGAGCAGAATGACCAGCGCAGCCGTGTTGATGCCGACGGCTGTCCAGATCCAAGGAACGAGGGCGTTGTGACCATGCAAGCCAAGAAACAGATACCGCGTCGAGGCCATGTGCGCCGAATCGGTATAGAACTCGGTGAACAACTCGCAGACAAGCAAGAACATGCTGATCGTCAGCGCCACCGTGACAATGTTCCGCAGCAACTGCAAGGCTTTGTCAGACACCTCATACGCGCTGTAGTGGCGAATGAACTGCAGCGTCAGAATCAGGAATGCCGGGCCGGCAGCAAACGCCGAAGCCAGGAATCGCGGTGCAATGATCGCCGAATTCCAAAAAGGCCGGCCACCGAGACCGACATACAGAAACGCCGTGACCGTGTGAATGCTGATCGCCCAGGCGATCGCCACGAAGACAAACGGGACATAGAACGATGGATTTGGCTTGCGGCGGCGGTAGTCGCAATAGATTAAGTAACCACAAATATGCATATTCAAGAGGAGATAGCCGCCGAGCGCAATGACATCCCACGTGAGCATCGAGATTGGAAAATTGAACCGCCAAAAAATGTGCATGAAACGATCCGGACGGCCGAGATCGACGTTGACGAACAGCAGACACATCACGATCGATGCGACACTCAGCAACTCTCCAAAAATGACCAAATGGTGCAGTTCCTGGTTGCGGTAGACGTAGACTGGGATGACCAACATCACGGCCGCGGCCGCCATACCGACCAGGAACGTAAAGTTGGCGATGTACAGCCCCCAGGAAACGTGGTCGGTCATGCCTGTGGTGACTAGCCCATGGACTAGTTGTTTGCAGTAGGCGTTGAGCCCCAGCAGCGTGATGATGGTCAACAACAACATCCAAACGTAGTACTGCCAGGAGCCGACGAAGCTGATCCGGAAACAACGCCAAAGGAAACGCGTGTAGTCTTTCATGCGTCACCTTCTTCCGTTGAGCCGGACGCCGAATCTACTGGCGACGCCTGCTGCCTAATACGCGGATAGTCCTCGTCGAAGTAATAGAAGAACCGGGGCAGCGTGCCGACCTCCTGCTTGAGCACAAAGACGTGTTTCGTCTTGAGGATCTGCGAGACTTCGCTTTCCGGGTCAAGGATGTTCCCGAACTTCCGCGCGCCGACCGGACAGACTTCGACGCACGCTGGCATACGGCCTTCCCGCGTCCTGTGCAAGCAGAAATGGCATTTCTCCATCACTCCCTTCGAACGAGGGCGGTTCGACAAATAGGCCATTTCTTCGTTCAGGACGTACTGCCCGTTGTCATCCTTCGCGTATCCGGGGTCTGTGAAGTTGAAGCGCCGCGCCCAATACGGGCACGCTGCTTCGCAGTAACGGCAGCCAATGCACCAGTCGTAGTCGATCACAACAATGCCGTCGTCGTCCTGCCACGTGGCTTCGACGGGGCAAACTTTCACACACGGCGGGTTGGCACATTGATGACACTGCACCGGCATGTAGTAATGCTGGTCGTCGGGAACCGTCGGCCGGTCGTAGTGGTGGTTGCCGCGTTCGAGATCGACGCTGCCTCTCGGCATTTCGATAACGCGGATGTACTGCACCTCGGGCGAACGGCTCTGGTTGTTTTCTTCAACACAGGCGTGAACACAGCGGCGGCAGCCGATGCAGCGTCCGAGGTGAAGGGCATAGACAAACTCGATGCCATTCTTGGCCTTCACGTCTTTTAGTTCAGGCTTGATCTGGTAACGCTGTCCAACCTCTTTGCGGATTCGTGCCAGGACATCTTCCATGTCCTCGGACGTCATTTCCTTGTAGTGCTTTTGCAGGAACTTATCGATCGTGAAATCTTCGGTGTCGAGGTCGCGCAGTGGGCTCAACGCTGCGGCACACGCGGCCAAGCCGCTGCCGGCCGCCAAGGTGCTTTGCAGAAAACCACGTCGCGAAACGTTGGGGGACTCGGGCGGTACCGGCCCAGGTTCATCGGGTTGTTTGTCGTCATTCGACGGTTGAGCTTTGTTGTTCATTCCTGTTCAGTCCCGTCACCGTGAAGCTTGGTCTCGTGTAGTGTACGGATCAGCGGGTCCCGCTTTGCTCCTCGCTCAAAATGAATTTCTTTTTTCTGCTGTCCCATGCGCAAAGTGTTTGGTCCCGGCAGCGGCTGGAGGGGGTCCATCGCCGGAATGCGCGGCATGTGTGGATCGTGACATTGAGTACATTTCAAACGCACTCGCTCGCCGGCCGTAGTGTCCCAATACCCATTCGTCCGTCCATGTGCTCCCCGCAACCAATCGAGGTATGTCGGGCCATGGCACTTCGCGCATAACTCGACCACATCGTTGTAACCGATCACCGTTCCGTCGTGCTGCACAAGCCGATTACGGTCCACGTCGTAGTGGCAGTCGCGGCAACGGTTGTTGATCCCATGATTGAGGACGATGTGCTTGTGTTGAAGGAGTGCAACAGGCGGATCCTCACGCGGCGGGAACGTCCGATGGCAGTCCATACAAGTGCGGTCGAAGCCAGCGATGAATTGGATTGGAGGGTCCGTCAAAACCTCGCGACGAGGTGCCGTAGTGAGCATTTCTTGGGGGATGCCGTCGGCCACGGTTCCGAAAGCCGCGGTGTCGAATCCGCGCGGAGACAAAACGAAGTAAATCGCAAACAAGACGAACACCGAAGCGACTGCATAGCCTAACCACCAAGGGCCACGATCTGAGAGAAGTGAGTTAGGTGAGGATGGCACTCCTGTTGCGTCCTGCCTGCCGGGAGCGTTCATCATGGGTTCGCTATTCTATGGTGCGTCAACAAGGGAGGGTAGTAGCGTTTGTGTTGCTGCGTACTGCATGAACCGTGCCAGTCGAAGCGTATTTGCAGTTATGTGTAGATTGGGCAAAATTCACAGCCCACTTGAATCCAAGCCGACAGAGCGCCATGAGAATCTGTGCGTTTTGGCGCGAACAGGTGAGCAGACTCGCACACATCTAGCAACCTGCCGTGTCTCGCCGTGTTTGTGGTCTGAGTGCCGTATCGTCACTTTGGGAGAGAAACCAAGGGATACCAAATCCTGCGGGCACCGATCCGCGCAGTTGCCACAACGTGTGCAAGATGGATGGTCCACCGATGATTTGAGCTTGGCGACGTAATCCTCCATGACGCGGATCCCCATTGGACGGCTTCGCGTGCACATTCGGCATGGATTACGGAGGCAATCTTCGGTCTTGATCCGGATGCGAAACAAGCCAAATCGGCCTGCCAGGCCATAAAACGCCCCAAGCGGACAGAGGATTCGGCACCACATACGGGGCCAGACATGTTCGACGACGAGGATTGCCGCGACAACAATTGGCCCCGGTCCTGCAACGAACAAGATGCCGCGAACAAGCAAATTGATTGGCGAGAGGATCTGAAACAGCGGCTGTCCAGAGATCGCTGCAAAGCCAATCACGCCTCCGAACATGCAATAGCAAACCCAGCTTGGCAGTGGACCGGTGGGCGGTTTCGGCTGTATGCGGACGAGTCGTAGGACCATCCGGCGCAAATCCTGATTCAGCTCTATTAACAATCCCAATGGGCAGATCCACCCGCAGAACTCGGGACCGAAGATGAATGCTCCCGCCACCAGAACCGAAACGCCTATCAGCACGTCGGAAGCAATCGCGCGCGTCGCGTCCACCGTTTCCAAACTTGCCAGAGGATCGATTAACGGGAGCACACCAAGCACGGTGGTGCCCGATGTCGATCCCGTCATCCATCGTTGCGTCGCTCATTCGATCGCTAGAGTCGATTCGATCGCCCTCACCTGGACATGGCAAGTTCGGCATTTGACTTTCAACAACAGCCGAGGCATGTGAACGCTCGCATGCTTCGTCACGGGAGCACCTTTAAGTCCGTCCTCGTGGCATCGCATACAGTCGTCCGATGTCCACGAGTCGACATGTGCTCGGCTGTTAGGAAGCATCGGCGGAAACGCATATTTGTCGAAGAACTGCTCCTCGTCGGACTTAATCACAACCTCGTCCGCACTCTGGCCAGGGATCAGCACGTGGCAACTGCGGCACTTGGCCCGTAACAACACATCCGCCATGCCCCGATGAAACACCCGAGGCGCCTTTCCAACTCCCGTTTCGTGGCAGCGGAGACAATCGTTGACGTCCCACGCGTTGGCGTGCCACTCGGTGTCGGACAGTGTGGGTGGAAAGGCATAGGAAGCGAAGATTGTTTCCGGACTGGGTCCAAACTCGGACTCGTCGATGTCCGGCATTTTCGGCGGTCGTGGCGGCGGCTCAACGGCTCTTTCCGTCACCGTTGTCTCCTCGGGCGGAGGATCCGCTGTGGTCGGTTCCGGCTCGGAGACAGGTTCCACAGGCACCACAACTTCCTCCGCAGGCGGTTCAGTCGTCGCCACATCCGCTGGCGTTTCGGGCTCTTTCGGATCTGGCGGGGTCACCGTTACTTCTTCACTACGCTGACAGCCGGCAATCAACATCACAAGCATCACTACTGAGAAAATACAATTTCGTCGCATGGGATGGCTCCTTTCCGATAGGTCCCTAACTATCAGGCTTTGGCGAGTTTGACAGCACAGACCTTAAACTCCGGCTGCTTCGATCCAGGATCGTAGGCATCAATTGTCACACGGTTAATGAAACTGGCATCATCCGCCCAATGCCAGGGCACGAAACACATGCCAGGACGTGGGATGTCCACCACACGAGCGGCGATCTCCGCTTCGCCGCGTCGCGACGTGATGCGGACCATGTCGCCGTTTCGAATGCCCAGTTCGGCGGCGTCCGCCGGATTCAATTCGACATAAGCCTTGGGATAGGCCCGACGCAACTCTTCGGCCTTCATCGTCATCGTGCCGGTGTGCCAGTGCTCCAACACGCGGCCGGTCGAAAGGACATATGGATAGTCGCCGTCCGTCGGTTCGGCAGGACCTTTAGCCGGTCTCAACCAGACGGTGGCCCGAGAATCTGCTGCAGCGTAGAACTTGAGATCACCCTCTTTCAGCGTGTCGTCGGCATACGGCCCAGTGTCCAACAGCGGGTCATCCCCTTTGACAAACCGCCGCGCTGTACCGGGATGATCTTCCGTGGGCGCCGGCCAGCGGATGCCACGTTCCTTCTTGAGCCGATCGCGAGTCAGCCCGCGGAAGTCGTACGCGGTGTCACGGGACGCCTCCATCATTTCGGCATGGTTCAAAAAGAGCCTTGTTTGGGTAACAGCTAGCTTTGAAGCCTG